>CADALS010000049.1 GCA_902788795.1 uncultured Eubacteriales bacterium
CTGACCCCCAAAAAGTAGAGTCACAAATATACTATCTATCCTCGCTCATAGTATTCAAGCGGAGTAAGATAACCGTTAGCTTCGTGTGGCCTTTCTCTGGGGTAGAAATGCCACACGTATTCATATATATCTCGTTTGGCTTCAGCTATTGTTTCATACTTTTTCTTAATCCACTCGGATTTCATCTTGCCCCAGAAACTTTCCATCGGAGCATTGTCCCAGCAGTCACCTTTGCCGCTCATGCTGCATAAAAAGCCGTTCTTGCTAAGCAGTCTTCTGTAGTCCCTGGACGCATATGTAGACCCTCTGTCTGAGTGCATTATGCATCCTTCACCACCATACCCTCTTGACATCATATCGTTTAGCGCATCCATGGCAAGGAACCTGTCGTTTCTCAATCCCATTGCAAGACCCACTGGCATACGCCCATACAGGTCCAATATGCCTGCAGCGTACAGGTCTCCCTGCCTGGTCGACACTACTGTTGTGTCACTGACCATCTTCTCGTTCGGCCCACTTGCTGTAAAATCTCTGTCCAGCAGATTGTCTGCAATGATCTCATCATGTTCTGAGTCTGTTGTACAAATATATCGTTTCCCGACTTTTGAGGACAGCCCATATTCATTCATCAATCGTTGTATGCGCTTATGGTTAACGTTTTTTTCTCGTTTCTCATTCAGTTTCTTTGTGACTTTTCTTACACCATAAGAGCCTCTGGATCCTTTAAAGATGTTGAGGATCTCTTTTGCCAGATCAATATCTTCCTGCTCTTTTTCCGTTAATGGTGCATTGCACCTGGCGAGCCACTTGTAGTATCCACTTTCTGACGCGTTTAACACTTTGGCCATCCTGGCAATACTGAATTCATCTCGATTCTCGAACATGAATCTGTATTTTACTCGCGCCTCAGATCCGCCAGGAAGGCCGCCGCTTTTTTTAATATTCGGATCTCCTCTTTCAGCTCAGCGTTCTCTTTTTCGAGCTCTTGCTCCCGTGAGCTTTTACTTCTTGTGAGAGATCCTTTGGCTAATCCAGACTCACCTTTTTCAATATACAGATCGCTCCATTTTCGGACTGTCCAAGGCTTTAGCCCATATTTCTCAGCAATTACATGTTCCATGCCTTTAAATTCAGGTTGTGAGGCTTCCTTAGCGACCTTGACCCTGAAGGCCTTCGTGTAACGATTTGACATGATGTACCTCCTGTCTGCATAAACATTATACCATGTTTCTTCAGACTCTACTTTTTGGGGTACACATCACAAATTCAGGAAAACCCATCAGCGATTTTAGTCAAAAGGGGTCATTTTTACTTGTTTTCGGTAAACCAGTTTTTAAGTTTACCAAAACCCCCACATTAAAGCCCTTTTTGCCTAAACTAAAAGAATACCAGCCCTAAATATAAGCCCTATATGCCTAAAACTAAACTACCTGCCCCATAAAAATAAAGGCCTCCAGGCCTTTTTGTATTGAAGGCAGGCCGGGGCGTACTTTCGAAGCGCTTTGCGGAGCGGTAGTCGAGACTCAATGACGGCGGAAAGAAGCAGACGCAAAGGAGGCTTCGTCCCGCGGAAGCAGAGGCTCAGCGCGAAGCCGCGAAGCGGGCTGAGAAAGCACGCCCCGGCCTGCATAAACGCACTAAAAAAAGGCCCGGAGGCCTTTATTTTAGTACCATATTCCGCCTTCGCATTCCACAAGCCGGCAGTGTACCACGTACCTGGCGTTGTTGAAATCGTAGACGCAGGTGGACAGAGTCACCACGCGGTCCGTAGGCGCAGGCTGCACGTCGGACGCGAACGTGGACTTGGACTTAGCCGTATCCACCCACTTGCTGAACACGCCGTCGTTCTGGAAGTAGAGCCTGTAGGGCTCACCTGTTGCCTGGCAGACATAACCCGCAAAGATCTCCAGCCTGACCTTGCCGGTGGCAGTTGTCATGTAGATGACCGGGTGCGCATCGTAGTAAGCCTGGTCCTTGTAATTCTCCAGGCTCGCAAACATATTGCCGTTCTTAAGGTGGTGTCCGTAGATGATAGTGTTGCGGTCCGAGAAATCCGCCGCATTCCTGTAATCCATAAACAGGGCGCCGAATTCATCGTAGCGCCTGTTGAAAGCGTGGTTAAGGTAGAAATCGTTGTCAGTCCCCTTTGCCACCGGATAGTTTATAACTGTGTCCGGGCTGTAGAGCCATGCAACGGCGCCGCTGTTGATGCTCAGCAGTGCGTCGAAATCCACGGCCGGTATCAGCACGCTCTGGTTGCGCACGAACTCCTCCAGCGGCCAGACATCGTCATCTTCGAGCTCGCTTTCGGTCTCCGAATAAGAGGTCTTGAGGACGAAATCAGCTATCTCGTTGTAGGTCTTTTCGTTCTCCTGGTAATTCTTGTTTATACCCAGCATCTTCCATCCGGAAAAAAGGAACACGCAAAGACAGAGTACTATAAGTACCCACTGTACTTTGCCCAGACCCTTTTTCTTTTTTGCAGTATTCTGAGTGCTCATCCCAATAAAGATTTCCCTTCCATTTCTGCCGGTACCGGCAGCTCCATAAGATCGTGCTGCCTGCGGGCCGTTAACAAGTATAACGGGCACCGGATTTGTAGAGTGGGCGGTGACTATGTTCCCCTGTTCATCCAGCATCTCGTCCGCGTTGCCGTGGTCTGCCGTAATGATAAGCCTTCCGCCAACTTTGATTATAGCATCTGCTATCCTTCCAACGCAAGTATCAACTGCCTCAACAGCAGCAACAGCAGCACTGAAAACGCCGGTGTGGCCTACCATATCGCAGTTTGCAAGGTTCATGATTATCATGTCCAGCTCTCCGCTGGCAATGCGCTCAAGCACCCTGTCCGTAACTTCGTAAGCGCTCATCTCCGGCTGAAGATCGTAGGTAGCCACCTTAGGAGACGGCACAAGAATGCGTTCCTCTCCTGGGTAAGGCTCCTCCAGTCCTCCGTTGAAGAAGAACGTTACATGAGCATATTTTTCCGTCTCGGCTATGCGCAGCTGCTTGAGCCCAAGCTTCGAAACGTATTCTCCGAGAGTATTCTTAAGAGACTGCGGCTTGAAGGCTATCTCCACATTGGGTATGGTGGCATCGTAGGTGGTGAAGCACACGTAGTGCAGCCCCTTGAGCACCACTTTGCGCTCAAAGCCGTTAAAGTCCGGATCTGTAAAGCAGCGGGTTATCTCCCTGGCGCGGTCCGGCCTGAAATTGAAGAAGATAACTGCATCGCCGTCGTGCACGGTGTGCTTGCTGACACTGCAGGAATCTTCCTTGCCGCCCTCGCAGACAGAGCACTCGGCAACTATCCCGGGCTTTACGAACTCGTCGTTTTCTCCGTCTTTCCTGGCCCTTTCCATAAGAGCCTGGGGCGTAAGCTCCTTAAAGCCCTCGCCGAGGGTGTAGCAGTCGTAGGCCAGCTGAACGCGGTCCCAGCGCTTATCCCTGTCCATAGCATAGAAGCGTCCGGTAATGGTTGCGATCTCTCCGCAGCCATACTCTTTGCACTTTTCCTCCAGCTCGGTTATGTACTTTTCCGCGCAGGCAGGCGGTACATCCCTGCCGTCCAGAATGCAGTGCACGTAGACTTCCTTCAGCCCGTACATTGCAGCCATGCGCAGCAGTCCGTAGAGGTGGGTGTTGTGGGAGTGAACGCCGCCGTCAGAAAGCAGCCCCATAAGGTGCAGCGCGTGACCCTGCTTTGCGTACTCCATAGCAGCCACCAGCTCCGGATTCTTAAAGAAGCTGCCGTCTTCTATATCGTTTGTGATCCTTGAGAGCTCCTGCCAGACAACGCGGCCGGCTCCCATGTTGGTGTGCCCTACTTCCGAATTGCCCATCTGGCCGTCCGGCAGGCCCACGAATCGTCCGCTGGCCTGCAGCTGGGCGTTGGGCCACTCCTTAAGAAGAGCGTCTATATTAGGTGTCTTTGCTGCGCAGATGGCATTGCCGGGTCCCGCGGGCGCGATCCCGAAGCCGTCCATAATAAGCAGCATTACTGGTCTGTGTGTCATGATATCCTTATTTTCCTTCCGGATCCTTCCACTTTAGCTTCAGGATCTTTGTAAAGAGATCTTTTTCTTCTTTTTTAGGAGCGGGCTTGTCTGCTTCCGCGGCAACAAGCTCGTCCAGATCCAGGGGGGTGTAGTCCACGGCCTCTGCCTTGGGGATGTTCACCTCGCTGATCTTGCGGAGGACCTCATCGCGGTCCACCTTTTCGTCCGCGCTGGCAAGCTTGGGCTCGTCCAGCTGGACTTTATCGAATTCTACCTGGTTCTTTGTTTCTATTTCCTCCAGGTTCATGGCAGTGAGCTTTATCTCCTCGGCTGCCTGAGCCTTCTTAACTTTTGCGGCTGGAGGATCGCTCATCTTGATGCTGGGGATGGCCTCCGGCGCCTTAAAGGACACCTTTGCGGCATCCTGAAGCTCTGCGGCTGCCTTTACCGTGTTGGCAAGGTCTGCCACAGCAGGAGAAAGAGCCTCCTCTGCCTGCACTGCCGGTGCGGCCGCATCCGCTGCCTTGCCGTCCTCTGCAAGCTGATCCGCAGGAGCGCCTGCTATGATCTCCTCTACCTCTTCCTTGCTGAGCTGTATGGTCTTGGCCCCGGCCTGAGCGGCTACGGCCTCTCTCCTGGCTCTGCGCTTGGCAAGCTTCTCCTCTTTTTTAGCAAGCTCGTAAGCTCTCTGGTCCGCAAGGATCTTGGCCTGAGCCTCGTCCCTTTCCTGCTTGGAAAGGCTGCGGAGCTTGTCCCTTTGCTCTCTTTTGGTCTTTTCCAGCTGCTTCTTGGCCTCCGCGCGCTGCCTGGCTTCCAGCTCCGCCTTGCCCTTGTCTGCGTCCTTGCGCCTCATGAACATTGCGTAGATGAGTATGGAGAAGCCGTCAACTATAAAGGCTCCGCCCACGAGCATCAGAGGCATTACAGCAGAAAGCAGGCTCGGCATCATCATTATGACGCCCAGCATAGTAGTAACCAGCGCCAGCGGCATTATCTTGGCCCAGTCTTTAGGGTTGAACCTGCTTACGTAGAAGCTCTGGGATATCCTTGTTACACCGCAAAGAGTCAGCCAGGTGCCGAAGAACAGTGTAAGTACCTCGTCCGTTACCTGGTTGTTGAGAACTGCAAAACCGTAGAAGAACGTAACGAGCCCTTCTACTAGCGCTGTGTCAGTCAGTCTGTTCTGGCCCCTTCCGGACACCAGATATGCTGCGCCGTGCAGGATACCGGCTATCATCATGACCACGCCGACTACGAAGGCAACATCTGAGAACGGGTTGGAATATACCGCAAAGCAGAAAGCTCCTGTAGCGCAGATGATCACACCTGCAATTGTAGTTAAAATCCTCATAACACTTAATTATAAAACGTATACATCACGTTTGCAAGTGAAGAACCTGTGACGTACTAAGCCCCTATTTTCTGAAGGCTGCGTAGCCGTCCGTTGATACCGTGCTTTTATCCGGCAGTACCCACAGCGCCTCGGCTGTCTTCGGCGCCTCCGCCCCTATGGCCTTTTCGCCTTTTTTAAGGGCAGAAAGCAGGGCCTTGCCCTCTTCCACGCTCATGTTGAAGAGCGCCGTGGACAGTGCGTCCGCCAGGCCGGAGTCCTCCGTAAGCACTGTTACCGAAAGATATCGGCTCTCCGGCTGAAGGGTATCCGGGTCTATTATGTGGTGGTACCACTTGCCGCCGACCTTAAAGCCCCTCTGGTTGACCCCGCTGGTAACAAGTGATACGTCCGCCAGAAGCAGCACATCCACATAGTCGGAGGCGGAAGCGCCTTCGGACGGATCCTGAACAGCAATGCTCCATTTGCTGCCGTCCGCGCGGGCCCCTATAACGCGCACGTTGCCGCCAGCGCTAATGGCTATGTTGCTATAGCCGTCTGCTTCCAGGCCGCGCGCTATCTTTTCCGTGGCCCAGCCCTTGGCTGCAGCGCCAAGATCCAGGCTCATCTGAGGATCTGCAAAGGAAACCGTCAGAGCGTCCTTGTCCAGTATAAGCTTGTTTATATCGCAGTGCTCCGCAGCCTCGGCAAGTTCCGAAGCCTGGGGCACGTAAGCGCTTTCCGGGTGGTCCGCCGCGTATTCCCTGGCATTGTGCCACAGCAAAAGCACGGCTCCCATAGCGATATTCACCTTGCCGCCGGTCTGCGTGCAGGCATCTTTCGAAAGCTCCAGCAATTCGAAAAGCTCCGCAGGCACCTTAACAGTCTGCCCCTCTTTGGCCAGCCTGTTCAGCGCCGCCGCGTTGAACAGATCCGGGTACTCGTTATATATATCAAAGAGCTTGTGATACTCCCTGAATTCCTTGTGTATGCGCTCCGAAAGCGCCTTGAACTCCGCCTGATCCTTGCAGTAGGCTATTACGGATATGGCGGTGTCAAAAGCATCGTAGTAGGTGTCGGTAAAGCGCTGTGCGCCCCCGATGCCGCAGGATGCCAGGGCCCCGCAGAGCAGCGCAAGGCAGAGGAGCAGAGCCAGAGCCTTCCTAACCTTTCCCGCGCCGCGGCGGGCCTTGCTTAAATTCTGCTTGAAATTTGCATCCATAACTAATATATTTTACATTAAGAAAGCTTCAAAAGCAAATCGAGGTTTTATATGCTCAGCAAGCAAGAGGTCACAAAAGTTATAGATGCGCTTACCGCCCAGTACCCGGACGCAGGCTGCGCCCTGGACTACGGCACAAAGTACCAGCTGCTGGTAAGCGTTATGCTGTCGGCCCAGACCACAGACGTATCCGTAAACAAGGTAACACCGGCGCTGTTTGCCAAAGCTCCGGACGCACAAAGCATGGTGGAGCTTTCCGAAGAAGAGCTCATCAGCTATATACGCAGCATAGGCCTCTACAAGAACAAGTCCAAAAACGTGCTCGCAATGTCCAGGCAGCTTCTGGATCAGTTCGGCGGAGAAGTCCCGGAGGATTTTGGCGCCCTTACATCCCTTCCCGGGGTGGGCCGCAAAACTGCCAACGTTGTCCTTGCCGAAGGCTTCGGGCAGCAGAAAATCGCCGTAGACACGCACGTTTTCCGCCTGGCCAATAGAATTGGCCTGACTGCCGCAAAAAACGTCTTAGACACCGAATTAGGGCTTCAGAAGGCCATCCCGGAAGCCAAGTGGACCCTTATGCACCACTGCCTTATACTCCATGGCCGCCGCGTGTGCCATGCGCGCAGCCCGCAGTGCTCTGAATGCCCCCTGGAAGGCATCTGCGAAAAGAACGGCCTTTAAAGCAAAAAGGATCAGACCATGTTCAAAAGCTTCAAAAATATAAAGCCTGCAACGCTTATATCTCACCTTATAGTTACTCTGGCGTACCCTGTGGTCCGCGCCTTTACGGCCAAGGCCAACAGGCTGCTGCTTTTCACCAACGCGCTTACCATAATAGCCGCGCTGCTTATCGCTGCCGGCATAGTATACAACCTCTACCTTAAGGGGGATTTCGACCGCACCTCCTACATCTTTAAGCGCAGCCTCAACAAGGACCTTCTGCAAAAGCCCTACGAAGACTACGAAAAAGATGCAAAAGAAAACAGAGAGGACGCTTTTAACTATCCTCTCTGCTTTGGTATCGTTTATCTTATTGTTTCTGCCATTCTGGCCTACGGAGTGCTTTAAGCCTCACCCTGAGCCTGTTCTGCAGCAAGAGCCTTTTCTTCGTACTGGGCTCTTTCTTTTTCTGTTGCGTAAACGAAGTGACCCGGTCTGATCTCGTACATCTGCCTTGGAGCTCCGGAATTATCCAGGACTGAAGGATCGTAGACCTTATGACGCCTTGTGCGCTCTACTATAGGATCCGGCATAGGAACTGCGGAAAGCAGGGACACGGTGTAGGGATGGAGCGGATACTTGAACAGTGTTTCGGAATCCGCTATCTCTACGATCTCGCCAAGGTGTATTACAGCTATCCTGTCTGCTATGAACCTTACGACTGAAAGGTCGTGGGCTATGAACAGGTAGGTAAGGTGCTTTTCTGCCTTGAGCTTGTTCATGAGGTTGAGCACCTGGGCACGAATGGATACGTCCAGGGCGGAGATGGGCTCGTCCGCTACGATGAACTTCGGGTCCATGATCATAGCACGCGCTATACCGACTCTCTGGCGCTGTCCGCCGGAGAATTCGTGCGGGTACCTGGACTTGTGCTCCGGGAGCAGACCTACGTCTGTAAGAGCCTTGTCTACCTTGGCTATCCTGTCTGCCTCGTCCTTGTAAAGGTGGAAGTTCAGGAGGCCTTCGGATACGCAGTACTCTATGGTAGCTCTCTCGTTAAGGGATGCGGCAGGATCCTGGAATATCATCTGGATGTTCCTTACCACGTTCCTGTCCTCTTCCCTGGAGATCTTGCCGGAGATGCGCTTGCCCTCGAAGATTATTTCGCCTGCGCTGCAGGGGTTGATCCTGAGTATGGCTCTGCCCAGAGTGGTCTTGCCGCTTCCGGATTCGCCTACCAGAGCAAAAGTCTCGCCCTTGTATATATCGAAATTCGCGTCCTTAACAGCAACGAACTTCTTCTTTTTGTTTCCGGTATCGAAGGAAATGTCCACGTGCTTTATGGACAGTATTACTTCTCTGTCTTCGTTATTCGACATGGAACGCTCCTCCTTTCCCTGTCATTTTTTCTATCTTCTTGTGCAGATCCTGGATGACTTCCGGCTTTTCAAGCTTGGGAGCCCTGGGATCCAGCAGCCAGGTCTTTGCGTAGTGAGTATCGCTGACCTTGAAGAACGGCGGTTCCTGCTCGAAGTCTATCTTAAGAGCGTGCGGGTTTCTGGGAGCGAATGCATCGCCCTTGATCTGGTTGAACAGCGAAGGCGGCGTTCCTGTTATGAAGGAAAGCTCCTGACCCTTTACACCAAGCTGCGGCAGAGAGGACAGCAGCGCCCATGTGTACGGGTGCTGGGGCTCGAAGAATATCTCTTCTACTGTTCCGTACTCTACTATCTGACCGCCGTACATTACGCCTACACGGTCCGCAACGTTTGCAACAACGCCGAGGTCGTGGGTGATGTATATGGTGGTGAACTTGAGCTCTTTCTGAAGATCTCTGATAAGGCCTATTATCTGAGCCTGGATGGTTACGTCCAGAGCTGTGGTAGGCTCATCGCAGATGAGTATCTCCGGGTGGCAGGAGAGCGCTATAGCTATTACTATACGCTGTCTCATTCCGCCGGAATACTGGAACGGGTACTCGTCGAAACGGTTTGCGGCGTTTACTATACCTACGCGTTCCATTATATTTATAGCCTGCTCTTTAGCCTCTGCCTTGGACACCTTCTGGTGCTTTTCTATGACCTCTGTGATCTGGGAGCCAATGGTCCTGATCGGGTTGAGTGATGTCATAGGATCCTGGAATACTGTGGAGATCTTGGCTCCGCGTATGCCTTCCCAGTCCTTGTCTGTCTTGAGCTTGGTAAGGTCCTGACCGTGGAACATTACGGAACCGTTGGTTATTTCGCCGTTGGATTCCAGCATGCCTGTGAAGGTCTTTGTGAATACGGACTTACCGGAAGCGGATTCGCCTACTATTGCGAAGGTCTCGCCCTCGTAAAGATCCAGGGAAACTCCTCTTATAGCGGTAAGGTAGCGGTCACGCACTCTGAATTTTACTTCTACGTCCTTTGCGGAGAGTATAGGTGTTCTTTCTTCTGCCATTTTTCTACCCTCCTTACATGTGTGTACGCGGATCTGCGGCGTCTGCGAGCCTCTGCCCTACTATGTAGAGAGAAATGGACAGGATAGCAAGCACGATTACCGGGATCCAGAACAGGTGCGGATAACCGTTCATATACGATGTGTATATGGATATCATTCTTCCCAGGGATGCCTTGGTTACGCCAAGACCCAGTCCCATGTAAGAGAGGAATACCTCGTAAGAGATCAGGGCCGGGATCTGCCTGGAAACGTAAGTCATGATAACGGATATCAGGTACGGAAGTATATTGTTTTTGATCATTGTCCAGGTGCTTGTTCCAAGGCACTTGGATGCGAGGTTGTACTCGCGGTCTCTGATGATCATTACCTGAGTACGTATGAAGAACGCAACGAATATCCACTCAGTTACGCACATTACGAATATCAGGGAGCCCATGCCTGCGCCAAGTACGTAGGAAAGTATCATGGCAAGGAGCAGGAAAGGAACGTTGGAAACTACATTGTAGACTTCCAGCATCCACTTGTCCATCTTCTTGGAGAAGCCCCAGATGGCTCCTACCACTACGCCTATCACCATTGTTATGGCTGTGCAGACAAAGCTGATTATGATCGAGTTCCTGGCACCGGCCCAGACTGCGTCCCAGACCTCGTTGCCAAGATTATCTGTACCGAATATGTGCTCTGCGCTGGGCTGCAGGAACCTCATTTCAGGCTCGTTTACATGCGGCGCTATGAGCGGGGAATACCCGGAGAGCATCGGCTGTATGAGCGAGAACAGAACAAGGATTATCATGACTATTGAAACTGCAACAGTAAACTTGTTCTTTATGAATGTGCGCCATACAGACTTCCAGTACGAATACTGCGGAGCTGCTATGTGCTCCGATTCGTGTTCATCAAAAGCAGCAAACTCGAAGAGATCGCTTCTTTCTTCAGTTTTTACATCTTCCATCAAGCTTTTCTCTTCCATTACGATCTTCCTGCCTTTTCTGTGAGCGAGATGCGCGGATCGACCTTAGTCAGCACTATATCTCCGGCCAGTACCGAAAGAACGGATATGGTGGAGAACATGAACACCAGAGCTACTACCATGGTATTGTTGTACTGCTGGATGGCGTTCGGAAGCATCTTTCCCATACCACCTACAGCGTAGATGGACTCGGTGATGATGGCGCCTGTGATGCAGCCTGCAAGAGACGCCGGGATACCCTGAGCGATAGGGATAATTGCATTCTTGAAAATATGGTCATTAAAGATCTCTTTCTGATTGAGACCTTTAGCTTTTGCAAATTTTACGTAGTCCTGGCTCATCTGGTCTACTACGTACCTTCTGGTCCAGAGCATGAGGCTCGAAATAGAAGGCAGAGCAAGGGATATAACAGGAAGTATCCACGACCTTATATCCAATGCGCCGTAAGTAGTGAACACGGACGGCAGACCGAATGCCCTTGTGGCAAGATACCTGAACAGGTAAATGTATGCCAGCGAAGGTACAGCGATAATGAATATGATATAGACCATTCCCAGCTTATCAGCAAGCTTGTCTTTCTTTCTTGCCATAAGGACGCCGACAGGAAGTCCCAGGCCGTAAGCAATGATGATAGCGAATATGCCCATGATGAAGGATGTGCCTATCATGGAGGGCTGGTTCTTAGCCGTCTTGAATGTAGCATAGTGATCAAGGAACTTCTGCTGGTCCATACGGTCTATAGTCTGCTTGTATGTGAGAGTACCGAAAATGATACCGGATTCACCTGTGAGCCCGGTAGCATATACCACAGGCCTCTTTACTTCTGTTCCCTGGCTCTGAGTGAGGACTGTCATTACGTCCATGCCCTGATATGTAGGATAGGAATCACCAAAGTTGAGCTTGATGATGTTCTGGTGTATCCAGGGGAAGTGGCTGTCGGTATAAAGAAGATATTTGTGAGTTGATCCGCTTCCGATGAGCGCAAGTCCGCCTGATTCGGTCCTGCCGAAGGAGAGGCCGCGCTTAAGATCCGGGTTTGAGGGGTCCTTAACGGACCACGGGGTGTCTATTTTGATAAGATCTCCGAACCATATGGCAACATGCTTAAGGATGGGGACGTCTTTGTGGGCATAGTAACGACCGCTCTTGGTGTAGGTTTCTACTGTGTAACCCTGAGCTTCGTAGGTTGCCTTGAATTCTTCTGCATCCTTGGACCCCGGCACTAACGCTGCCGTCATTTCCGGGGAATCTATGGCATACTTGGTCTGGAAATAATCGGTGGACCTTACGAAATTAAGGTAGCCGAGTTTCTGCCAAATATTGTACATGTAGTCAGTCTT
>CADALS010000050.1 GCA_902788795.1 uncultured Eubacteriales bacterium
GTAGCCGTAGCTGTCCTTGGTAGCCAGAAGGCCCGCGCCGCTCTCCTCGTCTTTTAGGATGGCGGAAAGAGTGGTCTGCTGCGGCTGCACGCCGCTTTCCTTAAGAGCCTCCGCAAGCTGGGCCGCAAAGCGATTGTTTGCGCCTGCGTCCTCGGATATGCAGTATACAGAGAGCTTTCTGTTTCCGGGGCGCATGCCTGTCTTTTTTATGAGCTTGGCGTTCGGCGACGCTGCAGCCTCTCCTGCCATGAGCACCGCGCCCATGCGCAGTATGGCGTTCTCGTAGCTGTAGGAGTTGTTGTCCCCTATGAATACCACGGATGCCTTGGTCTGCTCATGGAGCTTTTCCGCAAAGGACAGCGAATCTTCGCTCACCCCAAAGATGTAGACCAGATCCCCGCGCCATGCAAAGGCCAGCCTCATCCGGGAGAGCATCCTCATGGCAATTGCTATCAGCACGCTGCTGATCGTAACGTACATGGCCAGTATATGAGCCGCGTACACCAGCAGCTTGAACCACAGGTGCTGCATAAGCGGAGCGCTCTGGATGTCCCCAATTGAGTCTTTACCAAGGAACATCTCTATCATGGCGTTAACTGTCTTTACGACCGCTATGGACTTTTCCTCGATGATAGCGCCAAAGCAGCTGCCGTATATGACTGCGCCAAGCACCAGTACGATAGCTACCAGGGCTCCGGTTATTCTGACCGCGCCGCGTTTTTTGAGCCCCATGCTTATTACAAGGGCTGAAAATACGATTATTGAAAGCAGTATTACTATTAGCTGAGGCATTTCTTCACCTTCAAAAACGTTGTAATAGACCAATTTGGTATTTTATCACAATCGCGCTTCCTGGGCAATATGAACTTAGCGCATCAGGCGCATCAGGGGGACGGTTCCGGCGTTCTTTGCGTAGCCAGTGTATAAGAGGTTCTGGATGGCCCAGGTCCTGCAAGGAAGTATGCCCGGAAGAAGCCGGCGAGTGGATAAAAAAAGCTCTGCACGAAAGGCACAGCTTGCTGCGCAATTTCGATAACAGAGCCGTAGATTCCAAGATCTACACGAATTTCAAGATGGAATACTATCTGAGCCTGGAAGTTCGATTATTAAAGGCCAGCCAGAGTCCTGAGGTGCTCCGCACGGTCCGTGTTTTCCCAGGTGAAGTCCGCGTCCTCGCGCCCGAAGTGGCCGTAGGCCGCGGTTTTTCTGTATATAGGCCTGCGAAGCTGCAGATCCCTGATTATGGCCGCGGGGCGGAAATCGAAGACCTGGCAGACTATGTCCGCTATTTTCTCGTCGGGAAGCTTTCCTGTGTTGTGAGTGTCCACCAGAACGGACACCGGCTCCGCTACGCCTATAGCGTAGGAGAGCTCTATCTCGCAGCGGTCCGCAAGCCCTGCAGCCACAACGTTCTTGGCTGCCCAGCGGGCCGCGTAGCAGGCAGACCTGTCCACCTTTGTGGGGTCCTTGCCGGAGAACGCTCCGCCGCCGTGCCTTGCGTAGCCGCCGTAGGTATCAACGATTATCTTTCTTCCTGTAAGTCCTGTATCTCCGTGCGGTCCGCCTATTACAAAGCGTCCGGTGGGGTTCACCAGGTATTTGGTATCAGCATCCAGGAGCTCCGCAGGAACTACCGCCTTTACAACGTGATCCATAAGATCAGCTCTGATCTGCTCTATAGTAGCCTCGGGATCGTGCTGGGTGGAGATCAGCACAGTGTCAACACGCAGCGGCTTCCAGGCCTCATCGTACTCTACAGTAACCTGGGTCTTGCCGTCCGGCCTCAGGTATGGAATTGTGCCGTCCTTGCGCACCTGGGCCAGCCTGAACGAAAGCTTGTGAGCCAGGGAGATAGGAAGAGGCATAAGCTCCGGCGTCTCGTTGCAGGCGTAGCCGAACATTATGCCCTGGTCCCCTGCTCCGCCAACCTCGTCGTTGGTGCCCAGCGCAATGTCCGCGCTCTGTGCGTGCACGGAGCTGAGCACTCCGCAGGACTTGTAGTCAAAGCCGTACTCGGACTTGGTGTAGCCAATATCCCTTATGACCTCGCGCGCAACTTCCTGAAAGTCTATGTAGCCGGCGGTGGTTATCTCGCCCATTACGGTGCAAAGGCCAGTGGTAACAAAGGTCTCGCAGGCCACGCGGCTGCCCGGATCCTGGCGCAGCGCCTCGTCTAAGATAGCGTCGGATATCTGGTCGCAGATCTTATCGGGATGGCCTTCTGTTACCGATTCTGATGTGAATAATCTCTTCATTTTATGTCCTTTCTTACGGGTAAAGGCGCTTGCCGGCGGTCCTTTGGCAAGCCATGAAAAAAGCCTCGTTTTCAGACGAGGCTTAGTTTCGGATGTCCTCATCTTTCAGATCGCTCTGTAGGATTTAGCACCTTGCCTTAAAGGCAGGTTGCCGGGCGTCATAGGGCCTATTCCCTCCGCCACTCTTGATGAGCCTTATTTATATTTTATCATAGCCGCAAACTTGGCGGACCATGCAGGGAGGAGCGGATCTCCTCAGCTGATATCGTATCACACAGAGCACTGCCAGTCAAGCGCTATTGCATATCCAGGGTGCTGAGGTATTCCTCGAAATCCGTGTAGCCGCTTACCGCAAACTCGTAGAGTATGCTCTGGGCAAAGTTATACTTGGCTGTAGGCATTACATGTACAGCCAGCGGATCCGAGGCTATGCGCTTTTCCGCGTGCTGTATGCTCTCCAGGCTGTAGGCAGCAACTATGAGCTGGCCGAAATCCGTTACGTAGTACAGGGTCTCTATATCGTCCGAGAGCTTGAACTCCTGGCTTTCTGCATGGCGGTTGTCCGGCTTGAACTCCATGTACATATCGCCTGTTTCGTGGCCGGTGCGGGTGGTGCCTATGCTGAATGTTGCAAAGGCCTCATCGAACGGGGTCATGTCCTCCGAAAGGATCTCGTAGACTGTTACGTATTCGTTTCTGGCAAGCATCATGGATGCTTCCGGAACGCTTACCTTAAACTCGGTGCGCTTTCTGCAGCTGACCACGCGAAGGTCCACGACTTCTACCTCGCTTACCACTATCCAGTGTCCGTCTCTGCTTTCCACCAGGGATTCGCAGAGGTACGATGCCCTTCCGTTGCGGTCTGTAAAGTTTTCTATCGTGTTTTTAAGGAAAGTAGCGTGATGCGGCAGAGAAACATCCTCGAAATTTTCCTCCGGCAGCCCTTTTGCGCGCAGCAGAGCGGCACCGGCGGGGTCTTTTCCGAAAAGCCTCATAAGGTAGTAATTTACCACACCGTAATCTGTGTAGATCATGGTGCAGGTCTTGCCCATAAGGGTGCTTTCTTCTGTTTCTGAAAGCTGCGGGGCGTCCTCGAACACAAAGCGCGCCTGCTCTATGTTTTCCGGCAGGATCTGACCCTTACGCTTTGTTTCCTCAACAAAACGCGCAGCAAGCCAGCGGCCCTCTTTTTCCGTGACAGGCCACATTACAGCGCCAAGGCCGCCGAAGCATGCCTTTGTTGCAGATGCTACGCTTTCCTCGTCGTCCAGTATGTAAATGCTTAAGGTGTCCAGGCCCAGCTCTTCTATATCATAATAATAGAACTGGTAGCTGTTCTGTTCTCTGGGACTGCCCTCTTCCTTGATCCAGTGCAGCCTAAGACCCAGAACGCCCATAAGACGGGTGTCTGTTACTGCGCCATCGGCAAAGGTATAGCCTCCGCCAAGGCCCGCGCCCAGGCCTCCTTCAAGTATCGTCAGATCAACCATGTGCTTTTAGAGTCCTTTTGAATAAAGGCAAAAACCCGGCCGAATCCAGCCGGGTCTGAAAGTCTTTTGTTTATGCGACTTTTAGCCGATGTTGTACTTCTTCTTGAACTTTTCGACACGGCCGCCGCGGTTTATGAACTTCTGCTGTCCGGTGAAGAACGGGTGGCACTCAGAGCATACGTCCAGCCTGATCTCCGGCTTGTTGGACTTTGTCATAAATGTGTTTCCACAGGCGCAAGTAACCTTGCAGTCCATATATTTGGGATGGATTCCGTCTTTCATTTCGATCTTCCTCCTTAATTATTCTCAAAACGCCTTGCTAGTATAGCATAAGGGCAAACCTTATGCAAGCACTTTTTAGGCAGTTTGAGCTACGTTTTTTCAGGCGTTGTGGACCACTATCTGGGTGAACGGTATCTCTATGCCATTCGCATCGAAGGCTATCTTTATTTCGCGGTTCATGATCCTCGGCGCGCTGAAAACGTCCTTTTCGTCCACTTCCGCAACGAATTTCAGCTCTACCCCGCTGTCTCCAAGGGCCTGCACGCCTACGTACCTGGGATCTGCCTTGAAAACTTCCGGGTACTTGGCCCTTATCTGCGGCAGAAAGTCTTTTATCACCCGCTCCGCTGCCTCCAGGTCCTGGCTGTAGGAGATGCTAACGGTAGTTACAGCAAAGCTGTCCGCAGTGGACCTGTTGAGTATGTTGCGCAGATCGGAGTTGTTGATAACCTTTACGTTGTTGCCAACGTCCCTGATGGCAGTGGTGCGTATGCCGATGCTCTCCACAGTTCCGCGGAAGCCGCCGACTTCTATTATGTCCCCGACATTGAACTGGTCCTCGAACACCAGGAAGATGCCTGTAACAAGGTCTTCCACCAGGCTCTGCGCGCCAAAGCCTATGATCAAGGCTAATATGCCGACGCTTGCGAATATGGTGCTTACGTTAACGCCCATGGCCGACAGGCACCAGAAGAAACCGATCAGGACTGTTATGTAGTAGAGCGCACTCTTAAGAAGGCTCACCACGCTCTTTCCCTTGGAGCTTTTGGGATGTACCTTGCTGAGCACGAAGGACAGCAGGCTGGTGACCACTATCATTACCAGGATGATTGCTATGACCTGGAAGAGCGTAGCCCAGTTTATGACTACGGACTTGGAGATCTTGCCTACATCGCCGAAGAGCTTCTCCCAGGTGCCCCTGATGCTCTGTTTGGTCTCCTCAGGAAGGAAGGGTATCAGAGACGGGTTGGTGATGAGAAGGAAGAGTATCAGTATGACCAGCCATTTTACTGCCTGGCCCAGAGTTCCGCTCTTTTTCATCTTTTCAGGATTGAAGAGGTCTTTTGGGCTGAGTTTTTTCTTGTTTTCACCGTTTTCCATGTTGTTCCTCCTGATCTATCTGCTGAAAAGGACGTGAGTCATTACGTTGTCGTCCTTATCTGTTATGATGCAGTCATAAGCACCTGTCGTGCTGTCATAAGAAGACACTCTCTTGCCGCCTCCTATGCTAAGCGGTTTAAGGTAGTATATGCTCTTCTCTGCTGTAGAATCTTCTACGCAGACAGCTTCGGAAAGGCCGTAAACATCCACAGTTACTCCGCTGTCTATCATAAGGCAGCTCTCGGATTTCTCCGCCTGCAGAATGATGCCATAGTGGGCTTTTTTGGACTTGTTGATCGTCAGCGTGCCGTCTCCTGTTATGGTAACGCTTCCGCCCCACGCGAATCCCCAGGAGACCAGGTGGTCGAGCTCGCAGTTTCCGCTTACGACTATCTTAAATCCGTTGCCCATCCAGTTGATGTTCAGTCCGGCGCCCTTGAAATCGTTGAGATAGAGGGTATTTGAACTGTAGTCGTATCTGGCGCCCATGGCCGCAAGCTCTTCAACACCGGGGACGTAATGCTTGCCGTCGGCCCCGATGTACGCTTCTCCTGTATAAGCAAAGTAGGTACCTCCCGGGAAGCCTTCACCCTCAAATTTTACGTACTCTTCCCCAAGAGCTCCGTAATGCGGCACAGCGCCTCCGGGATACAGGTTTCCAAGCACCGGGAACGAAGTGTCCGCTTCTTCTATAGCTTCATCCTGAGGCGGCACGTAACCCTTCTTGTAGAAGGTCAGATAGACGTGATAAGTGTAGTAATTTTGTCCGTCTTCAGTCCCCGCCAGTTCGTACTCTGTCTTCGTGATCTCCTGGGTGTCTATGTCGTAGCCTCGTTCGTCCGCGAGCCTGCGGGCGTCGTAGATGCTGGCGACACCGTTTGATTCTATAATAAAGCCTGAGCCGTCAGGACGCAGGGATACATGCGCCGCAACTCTGCGCACGTCCTCTCTGAGAGGGAAAGGATACACATATTTGTTTTCCTGCTGCTCTTCCTGGTGCGAAGGCTGGGAATCACCGTTGAAGATATCGTTTCCAAGAAGGTCTATGCTGAACGAGTCCTTGGCTATGATTATTGCAGACATGGCTGCCGCCACCTGCAGTATCATGGTCTTGGTACGGGTCTTCTTCTTTTTTTCCCTGACCGCTTCCACTATCTTGGCATCATAAACCGAGGTATCAGCGTTGAACTCCGATGGTTCCCGCTGTACCTCAGAAGGCACAGAGTATTCCTCTGTTACATGGTATTCGTGTGTGGGATTGTTGAATTCCTTGTCGGCTGCCATACTGCGGTCCTGTTTTAGCTTCTTTATATAACAGTATAGCACAAAGTGACTGAATACAAAACAGTCATCTGAAACAGCTACTTGCCGAAGCTGTAATCGATGCCTTCCCTATGGGCTTTGGACCACTGCCTGTAGCGGATGATCAGAGCAATGTCCGTTACCACCCAGGACGCAACGTAGCTCAGCGCCAGAGTCTTAAGCGTGTGAGACCAGACACCAAAGATCAGAAGCACCCAGACTATGCGGAAAGCGCAGATGCCAAGCCCAAGAATAGCAACTGGGACCACCGCATCCCCTGCGCCTTTGAGCGTGCCGCTTATAACATCTATAGCTGTCCAGGTAAAATAATACGGAACGAAATACCAGAGCATCTCCCAGGTGGTGTCCAGAAGGAGCTGGTCTTCGGAGAAAAGCGTAAGCACAGGCCTTGCAAGGACCATTATCAGGGTGCTTATGATTATAGTCATGCCGGAGAACATTATCATGCTCTTCCTTACGCAGTCCTTTACCCGGTCCAGGCGGCCTGCGCCGTAGTTCTGCCCAACAAAGCTCATTACAGCAGTTCCTGCTGCGTTTATAAGGGCCCAGTAGATGCCGTCCACCTTGCCTGTGAGGGACCAGGCGGCAACAACAGTTGTGCCCAGGGAGTTAACGCCTGTCTGGATAACTGCGTTGGAAAAGCCGAACATGGTGTTCTGAAGACCGGAGGGAATGCCAACTCCAAGCATGCGCTTAAGAAGAGGCTTGTCTATCTTAAGCATGCTGCGGGATATCTTGTAGGCCTCGGTGGTCCTGATCATGCGGATAAGCACCAGAACGCAGCTTATGATCTGGGAAATTGCGGTTGCTATGGCCGCCCCGCTTACGCCCCAGTTAAGCACGGCAACGAATACATAATCCAGCACTATGTTTGCTATGCAGCAGCTGAGCAGGTAATAGAAGGGTCTCTGGGAATCCCCGGAAGCTCTGAGTATTCCGGCGCCCATGTTGTAGACAAGCACGAAGGTGGTTGCTGCAAAGCATATGCGAAGGTATTCGGATGCCTGAGGTATGGTCTCGGCAGGGCTGCCCATAAGCTGCAGGAACAGAGGAGAGCAGATCTCCCCCACTAAGCTTAAGGCCAGGCCTACGAAGGTGCAGAAAACTATTCCTGTGTTGGAGGACCTGGACACGCCCTTATCGTTGCGCTCCCCGTAAAAGTGCGCAACTATTACGGAGGCTCCGCTGGTCATGGCCACAAAGAATCCTATAAGAAGGTTTATTATCTGCGTGGTGCTGCCGCCTACTGCCGCAAGAGCCGTGGTGCCCACATAGCGGCCTACTATAATCGCGTCCACTGTGTTGTAGAGCTGCTGGACTATGGTACCCGCCGCTACCGGCAGGAAAAACATTATAAGGCGCTTTACTATGCTGCCTTGTGTAAGATCGTGAGTGTTATTTTTCATAATAAAAGGGGCTCCTTCAGCCCTTAGCTCAGCTATTCTATACCTGAAGAAGCAAAAGGTAAAGGATTATTTTAAACTGTGAGTCCGGGTTTTTCGGGCAATACCATTGCAAGCGGGCACTCATTGCTTTATCATTAATATGATAATCATCACTGAAAACAGCGGGGCTGCAGTTATGAAGATAAAAAACAAAGACCTTTCCTACGAAGAAGTCCTTAAGTTCCCGGAGCAGAAGCATCAGAAGCCGCTTAAGCCAAGCCGGGCCCTGCACCTTCTGGTAAAGAACCTCAGCAGGCTGGATCTCAAAGACACCAACTTCACCTGGACGAGTTCCGGTATGGAAAAGCTCGGCAAAAAAGAGCCGGCGCTGTTCCTTATGAACCACTCCAGCTTTATAGACCTGAAAATAGCGTTTACTATACTCTACCCAAGGCCTTTTTCCGTGGTCTGCACCTCCGACGGATTTGTCGGAAAGGAAGGGCTTATGCGCCGCCTCGGCTGCATACCCACAAGCAAGTTCGTATCGGACCCGGTGCTTGTAAGGGATATGATCTACGCGTCCAGGGAGCTTGGCTCTTCGATACTTATGTATCCGGAGGCCAGCTACAGTTTTGACGGCACCGCAACGCCCCTGCCGAAGACTCTGGGCAAGTGCCTTAAGCTGCTGAAGCTTCCGGTGGTAATGATCAAGACCGAAGGCGCCTTTACAAGAGATCCGCTCTACAACGGCCTGAGGCTGCGCAAGGTGAAGGTCTCCGCCCACATGAATTACCTGCTTTCGGCTCAGGACATAGCAGAAAAAAGCCTTGACGAGCTGAACGCCATACTTAAAGAGCAGTTCACCTTCGACAACTGGCGCTGGCAGCAGGAAAACGAGCTGGTGATAGACGAGCCCTGGCGCGCCGCGGACCTCAACAGAGTGCTCTACAAGTGCCCGGCCTGCGGCAAAGAAGGCTGCATGGAGGGAAAGCGCACGGAGATCACATGCAAAGCGTGTGGAAAGACCTGGGAGCTCACAGAAACTGGCTACCTAAGAGCCCGGGACGGGGAGGATATCTTCGACCACGTGCCGGACTGGTACGCCTGGGAGCGTGAATGCGTAAGAAAAGAGCTGGAGGACGGCACCTACAAGCTGGACATACCCGTTAAGATAAGCGTGCTCAAGGACACCAAATGCCTCTACAACGTTGGCGAAGGCCGGTTGGTGCACACTAAAGACGGCTTCCACCTGACAGGCTGCGATGGTGCGCTGGACTACAGCCAGAAGC
>CADALS010000051.1 GCA_902788795.1 uncultured Eubacteriales bacterium
CATCCCCTGTGTTATAGGGGATGAGAAAGGGAACCGTCCCCTATAACATGAAGTTGGCACCTGAGAACCGTCCCCGAAGTGCCGAAGTTCGCCTGGAATTCCTATTTCCTGAGGGCGCGGGCTATCGCTACTACGACGCCGTAGCAGACGCCGGCTATCGGCCAGACTATCCAGGTGCGGTGCCACTCCATGGTCAGGAAGCTCCAGGCCAGGTATCCCGCGGTAGCAAGGCCCCAGTAGATGGAGCTGAGCGTTGCGTTCCTGCGGCTCTCGGACTTTTCCCTGCGGCTGTAGTCGCCCTCTTCCAGAAGGACCTGGAAGCCGCCCCAGACTATGCAGCTTCTGATGATCAGCAGGACACCGATCGCAACGAGCAGGAGCAGGGTGCCGGTGGCAAGCACTTCGGCCACGATATTGCCCTCGGCAAAGAGCTCGGTAAGGAAGATGGGGATGGCTGCCACAACGCAGAGCACTATGCCTGTGGTCAGCTGCACGGCGTAGGTCCTCTTGTAGCGCTCGCGGCGGTCGCTCACCATGCCGGACACGCCGTAGGCGGTCTCGAGGGCCTCTTTTTCCAGGTACTCAAAGCGGCTGCCGCGAAGTCCGGTGGTTATGAAGAGCGCCACCGCGGTGCCTATAAGAAGGAACATCACCAGGAGCCCCAGGCCGCTTGCCTGGTTTTCGGTAAGGCTGACGCGGCCGGCGTGGACAAGGCCTTCGAGCACTATCATGAGTATGGGCGAGATGATGCAGAGGAACACACCCAGGGCCACGCGACGTGCGGAGAGGTCCCTGTGCTCCAGGTAGCTGTTGGCCTCTTCCATCGTTACCATGCGCGCGGCGTCTTCGTCCGGGACAAAGCTGTCCGGCTGGCTGGCCAGGTCCAGATCGTCCTTCAGGAGAACGTCTGTGCTGACCCCGAAGATCTGGGACATTGCGATTATGCGGTTCATATCGGGGACGGACTGCGCGCCCTCCCACTTGGAGATGGACTGGCGGCTGACGTTCAGCTTTTCGGCCAGCTCCTCCTGAGACCATCCGTTCTTTTTCCTGAGTTCGATTATCTTGTCTGCAAGTATCATTGTTTTTCTCCTTTGCCTGCTTTGGTTGGCGGCGCTTGTCTAATAGGTTGGCGGCGCGGCAGATCGATTGATCGGCGGCTTGATGGTCCGGCAGTTTGGCGGGTGGATCACCTAACTGCTTGGCGGCCTGGCAGATCGCTTACCTGATTGCCCGGCGGCCGTCCTGGCCGCGCCGTTTGTTTACGGCTCTATGATAGCGTTTTCCGGGGTGGCAGACCATAAAGCAGGCTGTAAACCTTCGCAACCGGCAGTTGCAAATGCCCTGAAAAGCAGGTTGCACCAAGATTATAGCACGATTTTGGCCTTCGCACAGCAGTTCGGAAAGGAGAGGGCACATATTTGTGCGGTAGATAGCAAGAATGCAAAAGTCGGGTGGTTATAGGTCGATGCTTTATGAAAAACAGACAGTTGAGCACTTTTAGAGTGTTATTGACAGCAAAAATGGCGGGTCCAGGTGGGGATCCGCAGGTTAAAACTGTGTTTTGGTGCAGTGTGTCTGACGCCATGAATACTGTTAGTAATTATTATAATTATTATAACAAACCGATTAATAGTGGTGTATTTAGTATTTATAGCGTATAATATACAGAAATATTCATGCGGAAATTTTGACCAAAAGGAATAAAGCTGCACCGGGCACTACTTTGCTGACAATTAGGCTGTATTTACACGTAATTGTCAGGAATCTATAAATCAACGCCAATTTGCGGACTAGCCGAGCTGCGCTCGGAAAGATACAACTCAGCAGGAATACACAGTGCATCTGCGTGCGCAACGTGGCAGGAATTGTGCACAGTGCATCTGCAGGTATATTGCAGTTGGGCCTGTTTAGCGGCTCGTCCCGTGGGACACAGGAGAAACAATGGAACACAAGGATTTTGAATTTGAGGTGCCGGAAGGGTACCGGCAGGTATATCACATAGATGCGGCGGACAAGAAGACTGGGCTCAAGCTGACGCTGGGCGCGATGGCGATAATGATCGTGGTCGTGGCGGTGCTGTTTGTCTTCGCGGATCTGAAAAGCCTTGATTTTGGCAAGCTGATCGAGTACGATCTGGCATTTATAGGCATCGCGCTGGTCTACATCGTGGTGCACGAGCTGACCCACGGGGCGGTCTACAACGCGCTGACCCACCAGAAGCTGCGCTTTGGAATCACTTGGAGCGCGGCGTTTTGCGGCGTGCCGGACATCTACACTTACAGGCGCACTGCGCTGCTCTCTCTGGTGGCGCCGCTGACGGTCTGGACCATAGTGCTGCTGCCGCTGACCATCTGGCTGCGCGGCGTGGACACGGGCTGGTACATCACGATAGGCCTGATCTTTGCGATCCACATTTCCGGCTGTGTTGGGGACATGTATGTTACCTGGCTGTTCCTGACAAAATACAAGGACCCGCGCACGCTGATGCGTGACACAGGCCCCGAACAGTGGATGTACGCTCCGGAATAGGCATCAGGAGGCATCAGGGGGACGGTTCTTCCGATGCGGAAGAAACGCCCGGAGGTGTAGACCGGAGAACCGGCCCTAAGTTTACGGAGGCGTAGTTTATTCGAAGAAATCGCCGTGGATGGCGGTGCGGCCGGGCTCTAGGACCAGGAACTGGGCGTCCCAGCGGCCGGAGACGAGTTTTTCGAGAATAAGATTGGAACCTTGCGCGTAACCGAGGTCGGCGTTGATAACGTCGGCCTCTTTTTGTGCGGCCTCCACGTAGGGGACCTCGTAGCAGGGGTTGAGGCCGGTGTCTATGATGTCCATGGCGTGGTAGCCCGTGAACCAGTAGCGGAAGAGGTCCGCCTGGCTCATGCCCCGGTAGCTGGGGTCCGCGGTGCCGCCGTCGCGGATCAGGTGGAGCGCGGAAAAGTCCTTGGGGTCGGACTCGTAGAGGTAGAGGTGGCCCAGCTCCTTGCGGTTTGGCTGGTAGGCGTCGTCCGTGGTGAGAAGCAGGCTGATGCAGTCGTCCACGCGGGGGATGACCACGCGGCACGGGAAGGACACGTGGTCCCAGGTGCCGCCGCAAAAGCCCATGGCAACGAGTATGGTGGTGTCGGCTGGGTCCAGGGCGGCTGGTGCATTTGGCGCGTTCGGAGAGGCCGGGGCGGCTGGGGCATTTGGCGAATCTGGCGCATCTGGCTCGGCCGGGCTGCTGAAGAGCTGGCTGATCTTTTCTTTGATGGCGGCCTTCATGTCCGCGGGCTCTACGTGCAGGGCGCGGTCCACCAGGATGACTGGCCAATTTGTATTCATTTTTTTCTGCGCAGCGTTCACGTATTCCGTAAGAGAGCTGCAGGCGAGTATTATATTTGACATAAGTTATTATCGTTTTATTTGCTGTGTGGCTGGCATTTGATTATACCGCAAATCATGTTATAATACAAACCGAAACGCTTAAAACGGTATTTTGCCCCGATTTTACTAATAAGGTGAACAAATGGATAATATAATAGACAAAAGCGCCATGTTTCAGGAAGAACCTGCCTGCCTTCACAACGGAGAGCTCTACGATCCTAACATGCCGGAGCTTCAGAAAAAGCAGATGGGCTATATGGACGAGCTGGATCTGTACAATAAAATGTGTCATTCGGACATTGAAACGCGCAGAGCAAAGCTAAAAGAGCTTCTTGCCGAGTGCGGGGAGGGCTGCTACGTAGAGACGCCTTTCCGCGCAAACTTCGGCGGCAAGCATGTGCATTTCGGGAGCAATATCTACGTCAATTCTGGCTGCACCTTTGTGGACGACACCCACATCTACGTGGGGGACTGCTGCCAGTTCGGGCCGAACGTCATAGTTGCTACGGCGGCTCACCCGACAGACCCGGCGCTCCGGGAAAAAGGCCTGCAATTTAATAAACCGGTGCATATCGGCAGAAACTGCTGGATAGGCGCCGGTTCTATAATACTTCCTGGTGTTACGATAGGCGAAAACACCACAATTGGTGCCGGGAGCGTGGTAACTAAGGACATCCCCGCAAATGTTGTTGCGGTGGGCAATCCCTGCCGGGTGATCCGGACCCTCTAGTTGTCCAGGCTCTCTATAAAGGCAATTATGTTGCAGGAAAATACGGTCTCTGCCGATTCGGAAAGACCTGTTATCTTCCAGCCGCTGGAAGTCTTCTTCAGCTTGAACTCCACATTAGCCTTGGCTTCAACAGGGCTTGTGGACCTGCAGACTTCCTTTATTTTTTCTATGAACAGCTTGTTGAGCGCTTCCGCGTCCAGATCCTCGCCGCCGTAGATGCGCTCCAAAGCCTCCGCGTAGTACTCCAGATAAGCGCCCTCCATAAGGCCCTTGGCGTCCTGGTAGGTGTACGCGGCAACGACTGTTGCTGTGTCTCCGTCTATGGTCGTCTGGGTTACGGAGTATTTCATCTCCGAGAGCCAGCCTTTTATGATCTCCACGAGTTCCGGAGACGATTCTGCTATGCTGCCCGAGCCTGCGTCTGCGCCGTCTGCGCAGCTGGCCATTTTCTGAAGGTCGAAGGTCCGTGCCCCGTCCGTGTAAGTCTTTATGACTTTTTCCACGGCGGACTTTTCGGAACCGCAGCCTGCAAGGGAAAATGCCAGTATCAGGGCCAAAAGCAGGCAAGTTAGTTTCTTAAAGTGTGTCATTAGTTGATTTTATTGAACAAAGCTACTTGATCGATGCGCCGAATGCCCTTACTTCAGCAAGGTTTTCCTCGGAGAGCTGGTCCGGTCCGTTGAAGGTCTTTATGCCAAGGTCTTCTGCTCCGAAATAAGCCAGGATATCCTTGTACTGGGATATCGGTGCGTTGTAAACGTCCGGAGAACCGGAGCTGAGTATCATAGCGTACTTCTTTGCTGCCGGCTTGCCGGGTGCGTAGAACCTTGTTATAAAGCTCTGCATCTGGCCGCTGAAGCTCCAGTAGTAGATGGGGCTTGCGATAACGATAACATCAGCCTCGGCAAGTTTCGGGTAGACATCCTGCATATCGTCCTTCTGTATGCACTTGCCGGCGCCTGCTTTGTGGCAGTATTCGCAGCCAAGGCAGCCGTTGATCTTGAGCTTTGCAACGCCGACAACGTCCACCTGATGGCCGGCGCTTTCCGCTCCGTCTCTGAAAGCAGCGGCAAACATTGCTGTATTTCCCTTTGGACGGGGGCTACCGTTGAGGATCAGTATTTTCATTGCAGTCTCCTTTGGTTGATATAAGCCTTACTATAGTGTTCTGTGCGTGGGAGAGCAGTATGGCCCCTGCCCTCATCCCATTATATTGTATTGCAAATGTGTGAAGTATTCAAGAAGAGTTGTGAAAATTATATCTATGTGTTGAAATTGGCCGATTTTGTATGATATACTTTATACGTGTAAAATATATTAGTTAATTGTAAGCTTTAAACAGAGTTTTGTATAACTTAATGGAAAGGAGCAAATATGGAACTCAGCGGATCCATAGCCAAGAATCTAACCAAGCTCCGCAAAAGAGAGGGCCTCAGCATAGGCTCGCTTGCGGAAAAGACCGGAATAAGCAAGGCTGCAATTTCCCAGATAGAGCAGGGAAAGGGCAACCCGACCATCAGCACCATATCCAAGCTTGCATCCGCCCTGCATGTGGGCTATCAGGAGATACTTGCTCCGGCAGAGCCTGCGGAGGCAAAGATGCTCTTTGCGGACGAGGTCCCTATAGACGTTGGGGCAGACGGCAGCTGGCGCCGCTACCTCTACTATAAAACAAGCCCGGACCGCGATTTCGAGATAAGCACAGTAGAGCTGGAACCCGGCTGCAAAAGCAGCTTTAGCGCAGAAGATGGCGTTGTTGCGTACGTTATAGTGAACAAAGGATCTGTTGTAGTGGAAATAGGCGAGTTTTCCTACTTTCTTATGGAGGGAGACGCTATATCCTTCGGCGCCGGAGAAGGCTGCGTCCTTAAAAACGAAACGCAGACCACATCCAATGCGGTCTGCGTAAGTCACTATCTTTAAGCTTTGCCTTAATCCCCGATCTTCTTGATGGTCTCGACTTCGTAAGGTGTTTCCTGATATACGAAGTAGTTGAGCCAGTTGCAGTAGAGCAGGTTTGCCCCTGAACGCCATGTGTTCAGGGGTTCTTTAGTATCGTCATCGTCCGGGAAGTAGTTTACCGGGACCGCGATCGGCAGCCCCAGATTCTTATCCCTGAAATACTCGTTCTTGAGTGTGTCCGTATCGTACTCCGAGTGGCCGGTTATGAATATCTGCCTGCCGCCGTGGGTGGAGATGGCGTAAACGCCTGCAACATCGCTCTCGGCCAGGATCTTGAGCCTGGGCTCCTTGGCAATGTCCTCCCTGTTGAGGCCGGTGTGCCTGGAGTGCGGCGCAAGGAACACGTCGTCAAAGCCGCGGAAGAGTATGGAGCCCTTGTGGGTGACCTTGTGCTTAAACACGCCGAACATCTTGGCGGGCAGCGCCACCTTGCCTATGCCGTAGTGGTAGTAGAGGCCAGCCTGGGCGCCCCAGCAGATGTGGAAGGTGCTATAGACGTGGGATTTGGACCACTCCATGATCTCGCAGAGCTCGTCCCAGTAGTCAACTTCCTCGAAAGGCAGGTGCTCCACCGGCGCTCCGGTTATTACCATGCCGTCGAAATACTGGTCCTTTACCTCGTCGAAGGTCTTGTAGAAGGCCAGCATGTGCTCCGCGGTGGTGTGCTTTGCCTCGTGGCTGACCTTAAGCAGCTCCATATCTATCTGGAGCGGGGTGTTTCCGAGCAGCCTTGCGAGCTGGGTCTCGGTGACTACTTTGGTGGGCATCAGGTTGAGTATGAGTATCCTGAGCGGTCTTATATCCTGGGAAACGGCGCGCTCCGAGTTCATTACGAATATGTTTTCGTTCTGAAGTATCTGAGTTGCCGGCAGATCTACTGGTATTCTGATTGGCATGATGTTGCTCCTTTGAGTTAGGATCGCGGGTTGCGGAGTGGCCGCGCCTGCGTTAGTAAACACGATTATAACATAATAATCGCGCGCGGAACAGCAAAAATTGATTTTACCTACTATTTTGATAGGAAATTAAAAACAGCCGCATGGGGCGCGGCTGTTTTATGCTTTAAATTATGCTTGCGCAGAAGCTGCGGCTTTATGCCTTTCGGCGGCATAGCGCAGAGCTGTCTATGCCTGCCTGCGGCTTGAGCGCAGAAGCTGCTGCCTATGCCTTCCAGAGGCTGTGCAGGTTGCAGTATGCGTAGGCTGCGATCAGGACCTCGCCGGGGAGCAGGGCAAACTGGGCCTTGGGCGCATCGCCGGGGTTCAGAGCCTTCCTCTGGTTGCCGAAGTTCGTTTGAATGGCTATCCATTCGATATAATGTGCATCCAGCATGGGGTGTTCAACAGCACCCACGGTAACGTTCACTATATTGTCCTCTACGGTGCAGACGGGCACGTGCTTTTCAACGGCTGCATCTGTGGTGCCGGGGATGATCTCCTCCATCGGCTGGCCGCAGCACATGATGGGGCAGCCCTTCTTCTTTACGACAGCAACCATCTGGCCGCACTTTTCGCATCTGAAAAATCTCATATCCATAACAGTCCTCCTTAAACACAACTGGATGAAATTGATCGGTCGCACAATGATTATACCAAATCCGCCCGCCCGCAGGCAAGAGGGCCGGGCAAAAGATTTCCGCAGGCAAGGGGCTCGGGCAAAAGATTTCCGCAGCGCCCGCAGTTGTCTGTTAAAACGCGGTTGACAAAATTTGCCAGCAAGGCTAAAATGGGAATATATGGTAATAATCGCGCTGGCTGTGACGGGCGGCACCTTTACAGATGTTTAAGATCCAACTTGCATTACGGAGATAAAAATGTGTACAAAAGCAGACCTTGAGAAGACACTTTCGGAGCTTGACGCTCGCATAACAGAACTGGAAGGCTGTTTAAACATCCAGGACCCCAGGTCATTGCGGTGCAAAACGATCGGAAACCGCGATTATTTTTATGTCAGACGCCCCGGAAGTAAAGAAAAATATGTTCCGATGGCAAAGTCTTATCGTTACAAGCGCCTTGCGCAGAAAAAATACGCATACAAGCTGCTGCCGGCGCTGAAAAGGGACCGTGCTGTCCTGGGCGATCTGCTCTCCGAATACTCATGGAGCTCGGAAGCCGAACTGGCGGACCTGCTCCCAGCGGTTTTGGTGGATCTTTGCGGCGCAGGGTTCGGCTCCACTTCGACCATCATAAAAAAATGGCTGGCGCAGACCTGGACTGAATCGCCATATGCCGGAGAACCCCCTGACCATCAGACGCTGTCCGGGCACATGGTGCGCTCAAAGTCAGAGGAGTTGATCGCCAATGCTCTGCTTAAGCACGGCCAGGCTTTTCACTACGAGAAGCCGCTGCTCCTTAAGTCCGCAGGCGAGGCGGGGATCGCACGGCGCGTCTATCCCGATTTCTCGATCCTGCGCAAGCGCGATCTGGTTGAGGTCTACTGGGAGCACTTCGGCAGGATGGACGACCCCGAATACGCCGAAAAAGCCGTCCGCAAGATCCAGGCATACATTCGCGCGGGCTTTATTCCCGGCAAGAACCTGATAATCACGTTCGAGACCTCCCGCTGCCCGCTTACCACGCTGGACGTGGAGCGCATCATAGCGGAATACCTGGAATAACAGCAGCGGATGGAGCAAAAAGGGCTAAGTGGCGGTGGTTTCTTAGGCAAAAGGGGCTAAGCAGCAGTCGTTGCTTGGGCAAAAGTGTTAGGTGGCAGCAGAGGATTAAGCAGAATGGGAAGTATGTGTGCAGCGGTTTGGGCAAAAAGGGGCTACGTGGCAGTGGTTTCTTAGGCATAAGGGCTAAGCGGCAGTTGTGTTGCTTGGGCAAAAGGGCTACGTGGCAGTGGTTTCTTAGGCAAAATAGGGTTAAAAACGCTGGTTTTGGTAAACTTTTGGAGGGCCTTAGGCAATATGGCTTAATAGTGAGCTGACCCCCAAAAAGTAGAGTCACAAATATACTATCTATCCTCGCTCATAGTATTCAAGCGGAGTAAGATAACCGTTAGCTTCGTGTGGCCTTTC
>CADALS010000052.1 GCA_902788795.1 uncultured Eubacteriales bacterium
CAGAGATAGACCTCAAAGCCCTCATCGGGGACTCCTACCGCGCAGACGATAAAGACGACACAAAGAAATACCGCGGCTTAAGCGGCCACAGAAAGACCGATACGCAGCGCATCAAAGCAGCAGGTACCGCAGCCATAGCCGCAGGCACCGCAGCAATAGCAGCAGGTTCCGAGCGCCGCAGCTCCGGCAGCGCAGCCGATGCAGCAGTCCAGGAACCGGATCCGGACGCCATAAAGCAGGCAGAGCTCCTGCGCCTCGTAAAGCTGGAGAACGCCAAATCCGCAGCCAGGAGCAAGCACAAAACAAAGAGGAACGGCGTAGGCGTAGTAAGCAGCCTCCTGTTCATAGCAGCCGTGCTCTGCGCAGTCTACGGCGCCATAGTCGTAATGACCCTGGGCACCGGCAACTGGTTCAACTTCGTGTGGCTCATAGGCGCCGCCGTGCTCATGATATTCAGCTTCACGCTGTCCAGGCACTCCAGGCTGCCCAAAGTCCTTAAATTCCTGCTCTTCCTGGCTCTGGTGGCCTGCATCGTAAACTTCGGCGTGTTCCTGTACAAGGACATCTCGTTTGCGGCAAACGGCCCCGGCACAGAGACAAGGTGGGTAATAATCCTCGGCGCAAAGGTCAACGGCACTATGCCTTCAGTTGAGTTCCAGGCCAGGATAGAAAAAGCCGCGGAATTCGTCCGCGAAGCTGATTTCGAAAGGACATCCTCCAAGTCTGCATCTCTGCCGCCCATCATCACCATCGTTACGACAGGCGGTCAGGGCGAGGACGAAGGCGCTGCCGAGGGCGATGTAGCCGCAAGGGTCCTCCGGAGCTACGGCTTCGACTCCTCCAGGCTGCTGGTGGAGACCGTCAGCGCATCCACACAGGAGAACCTCAAGAATGCCAGAGATCTGATAATCGCCGAAGGCGGGACCATGTACGACGACGTAGTCATCGTCACCTCCACCTTCCACCTCTACAGAGCAATTCGCCTTGCCAACTCGGTAGGCTTCCAGAACGTGTCCGGCCTCGGAAGCAAGGGCCTGGACCTGCTGCTTCCGCACTATTACTTCCGCGAATACGCAGCAATAATCAAAGAGGCCTACCTGGGCTACTTCGGCAAATAGCCCGTAGCAGCCTCGGTGCCAAGCGCTCGGCAAACCCCAAATACAACAAAAGCCTTCGGTCATCCGAAGGCTTTTAGTTTTAAGCAAAGCTGCTTAAGAGTGTTATTCAAAGACCAGCAACCGCTGCGAATCACAGTTCGCCGGGGATATCAGCCTGCTCGGGCGCATACGTCTTGCAGACCTGCGCGCTGCGGTAGAGAGCAGCCAGGCCCATTATACCCACCACTAGTGTCATGATGGATCCTGCCAGGGCCCCGAAGACAGCGAGGATCGGTATGAAGAAAAGTACAAGCGAGCCCGCTGTGATCCCCAGCGCAATATAGGTGTATTTTCTGAGCTGCAGCCATCTTGCAGAAAGCTCCGGCGATGGCTCGCTCATGACCTCCGAATGCGCAGTGTACGAGAAGTGGATCTGGCCGAGTGCTATCGCGGCGCTGACGATCCCGATAACGATCGTGATCCCGGCATTATTTGCGGCGCCTCTTGCAAGTCCGGAAACGATGGATATGACGGCGCTGATCAAATACAAAATAGCCGCTGTCTTATAACCTTCGTTCTGGTCCTTAAGCTGCCAGAGGAAGTAAGCTTCCGCCGCAACGCACAGCACGCTGATGACCGTTCCAGCCACCAGCAGCGCCGGTACGCTGCCTCCGATGCGCTGATTAGTCATAAGGCCTGCTATCTCCCTTGGTATAAGCAGCCAGAAAATATAAGAGAAGTACTTTCCGCATTTCTGATAATCGATATTTCTCATTGCGACCCTCCCTTAATATAAGTATTATATAACTTATTATATCATTCATGCCCGAAAAACGCTATTAAAATACCGCCATCCCTATATATAGATAAAAACTGCACATTATCCACAACAGATGGGCACCGCAAGAAACGCCCGAACCAGTGTGCAAGCTAATGTTGCAAGATGTAGTCCGCCAAATGGCTGAAACCCCTTATAAATACACGTGTAGCGGGCTTTAAAAAAAATTTGAAAAAACCTTAAAAAATCTAAAAATAACACTTGCATTTCGTATTCAATGGTTGTATATTATTAGGGCTTGCTTAAGGCAAGGAAAGGGGCGCAGTACGCCCAAAACCATTGAAAAATGGCCTTTCCAAGCCCGCCAAGACGCAGGAAGTTGCTGCGCTATCAGGGAATTTCTGCTGAGAATTGTCGGTCCCAAGAGACCGGCGAAGGGGTTCTCGCAAATTTCTTTTGAGGGAAGAAACACGGAACGCACGAGCCCGTGTGCAGCTCCTCAAAGCGAGAGCTCTCCTGGCACAGAAATAGCGAAAATGTGCCGAATTTCAAGGCTTTGCGCCATCGCAGCCGCAGCCTTAACCCAGCCGCGGATATGCAAAAACGCACAAAGCCGCATCAAAAAGCAAGGAGGAAAAAGAAAAAATGAGTAGTCAGAAGATCAGGATCAGGCTCAAAGCTTACGATCACACAGCTCTGGATCAGAGCGCAGCCAAGATAGTAGAGGCTGCAAAGAAGACCGGCGCCGAAGTATCCGGCCCCATCCCACTCCCCACAGAGAAGGAAGTAGTCACCATCCTCAGAGCCGTACACAAGTACGACATCCTCAATCCTACACCCAAGACCATGGACACTCTCATGAAGCTGGACATGCCCGCAGGCGTAGACATTGAGATCAAACTGTAAGTACAAGAGTAACATAGATTACTAACGTGCTTTGAATGATCGGATATGATGAGCAAATACGTGCGGCAGTAACCGATCCGCTGAAAGAACTTAGGAGGAAAACATGAAAGCGATTTTAGGGAAAAAGGTCGGAATGACCCAGATCTTCTCCGAATCCGGCGAGATCATCCCCGTAACTGTCATCGAGGCAGGCCCCGCAGTGGTCACCCAGATCAAGACAGTTGAGACCGATGGATACTATGGCGTTCAGATCGGTTTCGAAGACAAGAAAGAAAGCAGAGTAATCAAGCCCGAAGCTGGTCACTTTGCAAAAGCAGGCGTTTCCGCAAAGAAGCACCTCACAGAATTCCGCCCCGAAGAGGGAGATACCTACGAGCTCGGTCAGGCTATCACAGTAGCAGACTTCGCAGAAGGCACCAAGCTGGATATCACCGGTACTTCCAAGGGTAAGGGAACACAGGGCAACATCAAGAGGCATCATCACAGAAGAGGCCCCATGAGCCACGGTTCCAAGCACAAGAGACTGCCCGGCGGCCTCGCAGCTGCAACCTATCCTTCCAGAGTATTCCTCGGAAACGATGCTCCGGGAAGAACAGGAAGAGATACTGTAACAGTACAGAACCTCGTATTAGTTAAAACCATCGCGGACAGAAACCTGATGCTCGTCAAGGGCGCTGTTCCGGGAAACAAGGGCGGACTTCTGAAGATCCGCACCGCAGTCAAAGGACAGTAAGGAGGAAGCAAAATGGCAACAGTAAAAGTACTGAACATGGCCGGCGCTGAGGCCGGAAGCCTGGAGCTCTCCGATGCGATCTTCGGCATAGAGCCCAACGAATTCGCTGTTCACGAAGTTATCAAGAACTACCTGGCAAACCAGAGACAGGGCACTCAGTCCGCAAAGACCAGAGGCGATGTCCGCGGAGGCGGCAGAAAGCCGTTCCGTCAGAAGGGTACAGGCCGTCACAGACAGGGCAGCACCACTGATCCTTCACAGGTAGGCGGCGGCGTTGCATTCGCACCCAAGCCCAGAAGCTACAGATACACCGTTCCCAAGAAGGTAAGAAGGCTGGCAATGTTCTCCGCCCTCTCCTCCAAGGTAAAGGAAAACGAGATCATCGTAGTAGACGCTCTGGACTTCGCAGAACCCAAGACCAAGGAAATGATCAAGTTCCTCGAGGCTGTAAAGGCCGGCAAGAAGTCCCTGATCGTTACCGATGCCAAGAACGAGAACGTCGTTAAGAGCGCAAGCAACATCCCCGGCGTAGCAACCACAACAGCTACCCAGATGAACGTTTACGAGATCATCAACCACAACAGCTTCATCATCACCAAGGATGCTGTTAAGAAGATCGAGGAGGTATATGCATAATGAAAACTCCTTATGACGTATTATTAACACCGGTCATCACCGAAAAGAGCATGGACGATGCAGCTTCCAAGAAGTACACCTTCAAGGTCGCTCCCAACGCCACCAAGACCGAGATCAAGGCTGCTGTAGAAGAAGCATTCGGCGTAACAGTCGAGAAGGTAAACACCGCAAACTTCGACGGCAAGCTCAAGAGGCAGGGAAGATTCGTAGGAAGAACTCCTGCTTACAAGAAAGCTATCGTAACTCTCACCGCATCCAGCAAGAACATCGAGTTCTTCGAAGGACTCTAAAGGAGGCAGGACATGGGAATCAAAAAGTATAAACCGACTACCCCGGGTCTGAGGGGAATGACAGTCTCCACCTTCGAGGAGATCACCAAGACCACCCCGGAAAAGTCCCTTACCACTTCTCTCAAGAAGCACTCCGGAAGGAACAACCGCGGTAAGATCACCGTTCGTCACCAGGGCGGCGCAGAACGCAGAAAGTACAGAATCATAGACTTCAAGCGCAACAAGGACAACATCCCCGCAACAGTAAAGTCTATCGAGTACGATCCTAACAGAACAGCTAACATCGCACTGCTTGCTTACGCAGACGGTACAAAGACTTACATCATCGCTCCGGACGGCCTTTCCGTAGGGGATGTCCTCTACTCCGGCCCGGAAGCTGATATCAAGACCGGAAACACACTTCCGCTCGCAAACATTCCTGTAGGTACCATCATCCACAACGTAGAGCTCAAGGCCGGCAAGGGCGCACAGCTCTGCAGAGCAGCTGGAAACGGCGCTCAGCTGATGGCTAAGGAAGGAGATTACGCGCAGGTGCGTCTCCCGTCCGGAGAAGTAAGAAAGGTCCGCATGGAGTGCAGAGCTACCATCGGTGAGGTCGGCAACCTCGAGCACGAGCTCGTAACAATCGGTAAGGCCGGCCGCAAGAGACACATGGGCATCCGTCCGACAGTACGCGGAAGCGTAATGAACCCGAACGATCACCCGCACGGCGGCGGCGAGGGCAAGGCTCCTGTAGGTCGTCCCGGACCTGTTACCCCGTGGGGCAAGCCGGCTCTGGGTTACAAGACCAGAAAGAAGAACAAGCCCAGCAATCAGTACATCGTCAAGCGCAGAGATCAGAAGTAGTTGAAAGGAAGGATGCATTAAATGAGCAGATCATTAAAGAAGGGCCCATTCGTCAACGAAAAGCTTCTCAAGCAGATCGAAGAAATGAACGCGGCAAACGAGAAAAAGGTCATCAAGACCTGGTCCAGACCATCAACTATCTTCCCGCAGATGGTAGGACACACTATAGCGGTCCACGACGGCCGCAAGCATGTCCCTGTATATATTACAGAAGACATGGTAGGTCACAGGCTTGGAGAGTTCGCGCCGACCAGAACATTCAGAGGTCACGCAGGCTCCAGCAAGGTTAAGTAGTAGGAGGAATTCTTCATGGAAGCAAAAGCAGTTGCAAAATATTTAAGGATGTCCCCCACTAAGCTTGCTCCTGTAGCAGACCTCGTAAGGGGAAAGAGCATCGATGACGCTCTGACCATCCTCAAGTTCACACCCGGCAAGAGTGCTGAATATGTGGAGAAAGTCGTTCAGTCCGCAATGGCTAACGCAGAAAACAACTTCCAGATGGATCACGCTAAGCTCTATGTAGCACAGATCATGGTAAACCAGGGCCCCACAATGAAGCGTTGGAGAGCCGGTGCTCAGGGAAGAGCAGGCCGCATCCTCAAGAGAAGCAGCCACATCACAGTCGTCCTTAAGGAAAGGTAATCGGAGGTTTATAAATGGGTCAGAAAGTTAGTCCTCACGGACTGAGAGTAGGCGTCATCCAGGATTGGGATTCCAAGTGGTACGCCAACAAGAAGAACTTCTCCGATTATCTCGTAGAGGATAATAAAGTAAGAGAGTTCGTAAAGAAAGAACTCTATAACGCAGGCGTAGCCAAGGTCGTTATAGAAAGAGCAGCTGAGGACCAGATGAGAGTCAACGTCCTCACCGCTAAGCCCGGTATGGTCATCGGACGCGGCGGAGACGGCATAGACCAGGTAAAGACAAAGATCGAAAAGCTCACAGGCAAGAAGGTCTCCGTCAATATCGTAGAAGTCAAGAAGCCGGATTCCGACGCTCAGCTCACAGCCGAGAGCATCGCTCAGTCCCTGGAGAAGCGTGTCTCCTTCAGAAGAGCAATGAAGCAGGCCATCCAGAGAGCAATGAAGGCCGGAGCAAAGGGTATCAAGGTTGTCATCAGCGGCCGTATCGGCGGTGCTGAGATCGCCAGAAGCGAAAAGTACGCAGAGGGCAACGTTCCTCTTCATACACTCCGTGCAAACATCGATTACGGTTTTGCAGAAGCTGATACTCAGTACGGAAGAATAGGCGTCAAGGTCTGGATCAACGATGGTATGGTCCTCGACAAGGGTCTTGTCCCCGCAATTCCGGAAGAAAAGGAAACCAAGAGAGAAGGCAGAGAGCGCAGGAACAGCAGAGACCGCAGAAACGGTGAGCGCCGCGAGAGATCCGGCGAGCGCAGAGAACGCGGTGAGCGCAGGGATCGCAAGGGCGGCAAGTTCGAAGAGAAGCCCGTCAAGAAGTTCGAGAATCCCCGCAAGCGTCCTGTAAAGCCCGCAGAACCTGTAGTAGCAGAAGCACCTGCTGAGGAAGCAGCTGCACCTGCAGAAGAGTAAGCACGAAGAAAGGAGGATCAAGCCATGTTAATGCCTAAGCGCGTAAAGTTCAGAAGACTTCACAGAGGCAGAATGAAGGGCAAGGCTACAAAGGGAAACACAGTCACCTACGGTGATTATGGTCTCGTGGCTCTTGAGCCCGCATGGATAACAGCCAATCAGATCGAGGCTGCACGTGTCGCCATGACTCGTTACATCAAGAGAGGCGGCAAGGTATACATAAAGATTTTCCCGCACAAGTCGGTAACCAAGAAGCCGGCAGAAGTGCGTATGGGATCCGGAAAAGGTGCTCCTGACCACTGGGTAGCAGTAGTCAAGCCGGGCAGAGTTATGTTCGAGATCCAGGGAGTCACGGAAGAGCAGGCAAGAGAGGCTATCCGCCTTGCAGGCCACAAGCTTCCGATCAAGACCAAGTTCGTAGCAAAGGGCGGTGAAGCGTAATGAAAATCGAAAATATCAGAAAGATGAGCGCCGCCGAGCTTACAGCTGAAGAGCTCAGGCTCAAGAAGGAGCTCTTCAACCTCAGATTCCAGCACACCACGGGCCAGCTCGAAAACCCGGGCAAGATGAAGGAAGTCAAGAGGGATATCGCCAGAGTAAAGACCGTCATTCGTGAAAACGAACTGAAGGCACAGGCTTAACTGAAAGGAGGATGCAATAATGTCTGAAGAAAGAAATCTCAGAAAGACCAGGGTCGGCTTCGTAACAAGCGACAAGATGGACAAGACCATCGTAGTAGCAGTAGAAGAGTCCCGCCGCCATGCTCTTTACGGTAAGTCCGAAAAGATCACAAAGAAGTTCAAGGCACACGACGAAAACAACGAGTGCCAGATAGGCGACAAAGTAGAGATCATGGAGACAAGACCTCTGTCCAAGGACAAGAGATGGAGACTTGTCAGGATCGTAGAGAAGGCTAAATAAGGAGGCACAGGAATGATCCAGACTGAAACCAGACTTAAGGTTGCTGACAATTCCGGTGCTAAGGAATTGCTCTGCATCCGTATCCTGGGCGGCACAGGACGTAAGTACGCCAACATCGGCGATGTAATCGTCTGTGCAGTCAAGGACGCTACTCCGGGCGGAGTAGTAAAGAAGGGCGACGTAGTAAAGGCAGTTATCGTAAGGTCCTCAACAGGCGCCAGAAGAGCTGACGGAAGCTACGTAAAGTTCGACCAGAACGCCGCAGTCATCGTCAAGGACGATAAGACCCCGGTAGGAACACGTATCTTCGGACCGGTAGCCAGAGAGCTCCGTGACCGTGGATTCATGAAGATAGTTTCTCTTGCTCCCGAAGTACTGTAAGAAGGAGGACACAAGTCAATGAAGATCAAGAAGAACGACACCGTCCTCGTCATTTCAGGCAAGGACAAGGGCAAGACAGGAAAGGTCCTCAAGGCCATCCCGTCTGAAAACAGAGTAGTTGTTGAAGGCGTCAACATCCAGACCAAGCACCAGAAGGCTAAGCAGGATATCCCCGCTCAGATCGTAAAGGTAGAAGGCCCCATCGATGCTTCCAACGTTATGTACTACGACAAGAAGGCCGGCAAGGGCAGCCGCATCGGCTACAAGCTCGAGAACGGCAAGAAGGTCAGAGTTTCCAAGGCCAGCGGCCAGGTTATAGAGTAAGGTAAGGAGGAAAACTAAAGTGGCAGCAAGAATGAGAGAGCGCTACAAAAAGGAAGTTTTCCCCGCACTGCAGGAAAAGTTCCACTACGACAACGTAATGCAGGTCCCCAAGCTCGAAAAGATCACCCTTAACATGGGTCTTGGAGATTGCAAGGACAATGCCAAGCTGCTGGAAATGGCAGTTAAGGAAATGGCTATTATAGCCGGCCAGGCTCCGGTAGTCACCAAGTCCAGAAAATCCATCGCTAACTTCAAAATCAGAAGCGGCATGTCCGTAGGCTGCAAGGTAACCCTTCGCGGCGACAGAATGTATGAGTTCGCGGACAAGTTCTTCAACATCGCTCTTCCCCGTGTAAGGGACTTCAAGGGCGTAAGCAAGAACTCCTTCGACGGTCGCGGAAACTATTCCATGGGCGTCAAGGAACAGCTCATCTTCCCTGAGATCGTATACGATCAGGTAGAAAAGATCAGGGGCATGGACATCGTATTCACCACCACGGCCAAGACAGACGAAGAAGCAAGAGCGCTTCTGGAGCTCCTTGGTATGCCGTTCGAGAAGTAAGGAGACAGCAATGGCAAAAACATCTTTAAAGGTTAAGCAGGCAAGAAAGCCCAAGCATTCCACTCAGGCTTACAGCCGCTGCAAGATCTGCGGCCGCCCGCATGCTTATTTAAGAAAATACGGTATCTGCCGTATTTGCTTCAGAGAGCTGGCTTACAAGGGAGAGATCCCCGGCGTAAAGAAGGCCAGCTGGTAGTAGGAAGGAAGGAGGAAATATCATGGCAATGACAGATCCTGTAGCAGATATGCTTACAAGAATCAGGAATGCCAACACTGCAGGACATGCAGAGGTTGAGATTCCGGCATCCAAGATAAAAAAGAATATAGCCGAGATCCTTCTGAAGGAAGGTTATATCAAAGGATACGAAGTTGTCGAGGCTGAACCTCAGAGCACCATCAAGGTCCAGATGAAGTACGGCCCCGATAAGAAGAGAGTCATCAGCGGTATCAAGAGGATATCCAAGCCCGGCCTTAAGGTCTACGCAAAGAAGGGTGAGGTTCCCAAGGTACTTGGCGGACTCGGAATAGCTATCATCTCCACCTCTAACGGTCTGCTCACAGACAAGCAGGCAAGAGAGCTCGGAGTCGGCGGCGAAGTAATCTGCTACGTTTGGTAATAAGGAGGTAAGAAACAAATGTCCAGAATAGGAAAACTGCCTGTGACTGTTCCTGCCGGTGTAGAAGTCAGCATCGCTGACAACAACCTTATTACAGTAAAGGGCCCCAAGGGCACCCTTACTCAGCAGGTAAGCCCAGCTATAAAGATCGAACAGAAAGACGGCCGCCTCGTTTTCACCAACGAGAGCAAGGCTAAGGGAGCAGACGCTCAGTACGGACTCGTAAGGTCCCTCGTCCATAACATGGTCGTAGGCGTATCCGAAGGCTTCTCCAAGAAGCTCGAGATCCAGGGCGTTGGCTACAAAGCTGAAAAGAAGGGCAAAGACCTTGTTATGCAGCTTGGTTACTCCCACCCCGTTATCATGCCGGATCCCGAAGGGATCACCACTGAGGTTCCCAGCGCTACCGAGATCATCGTAAAAGGCGCTGACAAGGCTCAGGTCGGTAACTACGCAGCTAACATCCGCGCATGGAGAGCTCCCGAACCTTACAAGGGCAAGGGTATCCGCTACTCCGGCGAGAACGTACGCCGCAAAGAAGGCAAGACCGGTAAGTAACAGGAGGGTTTAACGAGAATGGCTATTAAAAGCAGAAATGACAACCGTGTTGCAAGACACGAGAGAGTCAGAAAGACAATATCTGGAACTCCTGAAGTGCCAAGACTCTGCGTATACAGAAGCTCTAAGAACATCTACGCGCAGATCATAGACGATGTCAACGGTAAGACACTGGCTGCTGCTTCCACACTTGATAAGGACATCAAGGCAGAAGCTGCTTACGGCGGAAACAAGGAAGCTGCAAAGCTCGTTGGCAAGAAGATCGCCAAGGTCGCAAAGGATGCAGGCATAGAGACAGTATGCTTCGACAGAGGCGGATACCTCTATCACGGCAGAGTCAAGGAACTGGCAGACGGCGCTAGAGAAGCCGGACTGCAGTTCTAACAGGAGGGAGAAAACATGGCAAGAAACATTGATGTCTCCAAACTTGATCTTAGTGAATCCATCATCAACATCAGAAGGGTCACCAAGGTAGTTAAGGGAGGTAAGAACTCCAGATTCAGCGTTACCGTAGTCGTCGGAGATAAGGACGGCCACGTAGGTCTGGGCCTGGGCAAGTCAGTCGAGATCCCTGAGGCTGTAAGAAAGGCCTCGGACGACGCCAAGAAGTCTCTCATCACCGTTCCTATGGTAGGGACCACCATCCCTCACAGGAGCCTGGGCGTATTCGGAGCAGGCAAAGTGCTGCTCATGCCCGCTGCTCCCGGTACCGGCGTTATCGCCGGCGGCGCTGCGAGAACAGTTCTCGAGTTCGCAGGGATCCAGGATATAAGAGCTAAGTCGCTCGGTTCCAGCAATGCAGGAAACGTTGCGTACGCTACCATAGAGGGCCTTAAGGAGCTCAAGACTGTAGAAGAAGTCGCAGCTCTCAGAGGACTTTCCAAGGAAGAGATCTTAGGATAGGAGGAACAACAAATGGCAGAAGCTAAAAAGCTCAAGATCACGCTCGTAAAGAGCACCATTGGTTCTACTCCTTATCAGAAGAAGGTCGTAGAAGCAATGGGTCTTAAGAAGATCCGTCAGAGCGTGGAACTCGAAGATACCCCGTCCACACGCGGTGCAATCTTTAAGGTTTCTCACCTTCTGAAAGTTGAAGAGCTGTAAGGAGGAACGAACTGATGAAACTTCACGAATTAAAGAAGCCGGCAGGCTCCACACATAAGGAAAAGAGAGTCGGCAGAGGTTCCGGTTCCGGTCTTGGTACCACATCCGGACGCGGCATGAACGGCCAGAACTCCAGAAGCGGCGGCGGCGTTCGCCTCGGTTTCGAAGGCGGCCAGATGCCTCTGTACAGAAGAACACCGAAGAGGGGCTTCACCAATCACTGGAGGAAGGACTTCATAGGCGTAAACGTTGAGGCTCTCAACATTTTCGAAGACGGCACCACCGTTACTCCCTGCATGATGATCGAGGCTGGCCTTGCAAAGGGCGATGCCTGCGGCATCAAAGTGCTCGGCGGCGGAGAGCTCAAGAAGAAGCTCACCGTTCAGGCTAACAAATTCACGGGCAGTGCTGGAAGATCCCTGAGATGAAGAGAAAAATGCTCTTCACGCTCCTCATGCTGGTGATATTCAGGCTTGGTGCGAACATCCCTGTTCCCGGCGTCAACAAGGCGCTGCTGGAGGCCATGTTCGATGCTAACAACGCCGGACTCTTCGGACTGTTCGATATGTTTACAGGCGGATCGTTCTCTCAGTTTACGATCTTTGCCCTCGGTATCGGACCTTACATTACATCTTCCATCGTACTGCAGCTGCTCACAGTAGCCATCCCGGCTCTGGAAGAGCTTGCCAAGCAGGGCGAGGAAGGAAGAAAGAAGATCAACAGGATCACAAGGTACACAGCTATAGGCCTGGCACTCATCCAGGCTATAGGCTACACCTTCGGTCTGTTCAACGGAGTACTTTCCGACAACAGCATCTTTGCTAAGATCGTTGTAGTACTGGTACTCGTAGCAGGTTCTACATTCTGCATCTGGCTGGGCGAAAAGATCGACCAGAACGGAATAGGCAACGGTATCTCCCTGCTGATCTTCGCAGGAATCGTTTCCAGGATCCCCACAGGCATCTCCAATGCCGTTAAGGGACTGATCAGCGGAAACCTCAAGATCTACGCTGCAGTCATCTTCGTCATCTTTGCCATCATCGTGATCATAGGCATAATCCTGATCACAGAAGGCACAAGGAAGATACCTGTACAGTACGCAAAGCGCGTCGTAGGACGCAAAATGTACGGCGGACAGAGCAGCCACATACCCATGAAGGTAAACCAGGCAGGTGTTATTCCTGTAATCTTCGCGGTATCCCTGCTGTCCATCCCCATGACCATTGCGTACATGACCGGCACCGATTCCGGATTCTACAAGTTTGTATACAAGTACCTGTCTTCTTCCGGCAACCCGGGAGCTTACATCTACTTCGTATTCAATATCTTACTTATAATCGCCTTCACGTATTTCTACGGTCAGATCAGCCTTAACCCGACTGAGATCGCAGAAAACCTGAAGAACAACGGAGGCTTCATCCCCGGCATCCGTCCGGGTAAGCCGACAGTGGAATACATTACCAAGGTTGCAAGCAGGCTTACGATAGTAAGTGCTATCTTCCTGGCAATAGTTGCGTCCATTCCTACGCTGCTGTCCAAGTGGACAGGCCTGGCAACAGGCTTCGGCGGAACATCGCTCATCATAGCGATCGGTGTCGCACTGGATACCCAGAGAGCGATCGAGACTCAGCTGGTAATGCGCAACTACAGCGGTTTCTTAAAGTAGGAGAATAAACTATGAAGCGCGTCGTATTATTGGGCCCCCCGGGAGTCGGGAAGGGCACCCAGGCAGGATTGATCTCTGAAAAGTACGATATCAAGCACATCTCCACCGGAGACATATTCCGTGCCAACATCAAAGAGGGAACACCTCTTGGAAAGAAAGCCAAGGAATACATGGACCAGGGACTCCTGGTTCCGGACGAACTGGTGTGCGATCTGGTAGAGGACCGTGTAACATGGGATGACTGCAAAAACGGTTATCTCCTGGACGGTTTCCCAAGAACAGTATTTCAGGCTGAAGCCTTCGACAAGTTCCTTAAGGAAAGAGGAGAAGACCTCAGCGTAGTCCTCAACATCCAGGCACCTTACGACCTCCTTATGGAGAGAGCAACGGGCCGCAGGGTGTGCAAGCAGTGCGGCAAGACCTACCACGTAGTCAACATGCCGCCCAAGATCGAAGGCATCTGCGATGTCTGCGGCGGAGAGCTCCAGCACAGGAGCGACGACAAGCCGGAGACCGTAAAGAACCGCCTGAAGGTCTACGAGGATCAGACAAGTCCTCTTGTCGAATACTACACAAACAGCGGAAGGATAGCCAACATAGACGGCAGCAAGAACTTCCCTGAAGTATTCGAAAAAATATGCGCCCTTCTGGGAGAGTAAAACATGATCGTGATCAAGAACCAAGAACAGATCAGCCTCATGGAAAAAGCATGTGAGGTAGCGGGAAACCTTCTTAAGGAACTCCACACGGTTATAAAGCCGGGGATGTCCACAAAGGATGTAGACCGCTGGGTCGAAGAATATATCGTGGATCATGGTCAGAAACCCGCATTCAAGGGCTACGGCGGATTTCCCGCCTCAGCCTGTGTCTCGGTGAACGAGGAGATCATCCACGGGATCCCTTCCAAGCATAAAATACTAAAGGAAGGCGATCTCGTGAAGGTGGACCTCGGATCCATATACAAGGGCTACTACTCTGATGCGGCAAGAACTTATCCGGTGGGCAAGATCACTGAAGAAGACGCACGGCTGATCAAGGTGACAGAGGAGAGCTTTTTCGAGGGACTTAAGTTCGCTCGCGAAGGCTATAGGATAGGAGACATCGGACATGCCATCCAATCCTACATAGAAGCGGCTGGCTTCTCGGTCATCAGAGATTATACCGGGCACGGAGTCGGTAGGGATATGCACGAAGATCCCCCCGTTCCAAACTACGGAAAGCCAGGCCACGGGCCGAAGCTGGTAAAGGGCATGGTCCTTGCCATAGAGCCCATGGTAGCGGCAGGTAATTACAAAGTAAAGGTGCTTGGAAACGACTGGACTGTTGTCACTACAGACGGTTCGAGGACAGCACACTACGAGAACGATGTCGTAATAACCGACGGAGATCCGATAGTACTCACCTGCTTCGACAGAGATCTATCAACCGTCACCGGAAAGGAGGAATAGCTGTTTATGTCAAAACAGGACAGCATAGAAGTAACAGGAACTGTGCTGGAAGCGCTGCCAAACGCAATGTTCAAAGTTAAACTGGAGAACAATGACGAAGTGCTGGCACACATTTCCGGCAAGATGCGAATGAACTTTATCCGCATCCTGCCCGGCGACAAGGTAAGACTGGAGCTTTCTCCGTACGATCTTACCCGCGGCAGGATAACATGGCGAGACAAGTAGCCAAACAGGAGGAAACACAATGAAAGTCAGAAGCTCAGTAAAGCCTATCTGCGAGAAGTGCAAGGTAATCAAGAGAAATGGCAAAGTTATGGTCATCTGTGAGAACCCCAAGCACAAGCAGGTCCAGGGTTAGTCAACTACAGGAGGTATAATTTATGGCTCGTATAGCCGGTGTCGACCTACCAAGAGAAAAAAGAGTAGAGATCGGACTCACTTACATTTACGGTATAGGCCTTCCCACTTCCAGGATCATTCTTGAGAAGGCAGGCGTAAACCCTGATACCAGAGTCAAGGATCTTTCCGAGGAAGAAGTCGGTGCGATCAGAAAGATCATCGATTCCGAATATGTCGTAGAAGGTGATCTCAGAAGAGAAGTATCCCTGAACATCAAGCGTCTCATGGAGATCGGATGCTACAGAGGTATTCGTCACAGAAGAAACCTGCCCGTTCGCGGACAGAACACAAAGAACAACAGCCGTACCCGCAAGGGCCCCAAGAAGACTGTTGGCAGAAAGAAGAAGTAAGGAAGGAGGCAATCTAATATGGCACAGGCAAAAAAGACCAACGTTCGCAAGAAGAAGAGAGAGCGTTTAAACGTTGAAAGCGGTCAGGCTCATATCCAGGCTTCCTTCAACAACACAATAGTAACCATCACCGATATGAGCGGCAACGCTATATCCTGGTGCAGCTCCGGTTCCCTTGGATTCAAGGGTTCCAGAAAGTCCACTCCGTTTGCTGCTCAGATGGTAGCAGACGAAGCAGCTAAGCCGGCAGTAGCAGCAGGCCTCAAGAACGTAGAAGTTTTCGTTAAGGGCCCCGGTTCCGGCAGAGAATCTGCAATCAGAGCTCTTCAGACAGCAGGACTCAACGTTACATCCATCAAGGATGTTACACCCATCCCCCACAATGGATGCCGTCCGCCGAAGAGAAGAAGAGTTTAATAGGGAGGTAATACGATATGGCAAGATATACAGGACCTTCCTGCAGACTTTGCAGAAGAGAAGGACAGAAGCTTTTCCTCAAGGGAGAGCGTTGCTACGGCTCCAAGTGCGCTATGGAGAGAAGATCCTACGCACCCGGACAGCACGGACAGAACAGGAAGAAGGCTTCCAACTACGGACTGCAGCTCCGCGAGAAGCAGAAGGCTAAGCGCTTCTACGGTCTCCAGGAGACTCAGTTCAGAAACTATTTCGAAAAGGCAGCTGCCAAGAAGGGCATCACAGGTGATAACCTCCTGATCATGCTCGAGACCAGAATGGACAACACCGTATTCCGTATGGGATTCGCATCCTCCAGGAAGGAAGCAAGACAGCTCGTTATGCACGGTCACTTCACCCTCAACGGCAAGAAGGTAGACATCCCCAGCCAGGCAGTAAAGGCAGGAGACGTTATCGCTGTTAAGGCAAAGAGCACCGATTCTCCGAAGTTCAAGGAGATCAAGGAAATGACCATCAGCACTCCGGAATGGGTAAGCATCGATACAGAAAAGCTCACTGGCAAGGTACTCTCCATGCCGACCAGAGCAATGATCGATACACCTGTTGCTGAGCACCTGATCGTCGAGCTCTACTCTAAGAATTAGCAACTGATAGTTAGTTCAGCAGTTAATTAGGAGGTAAACAGAGTGATTGAAATTGAAAGACCTGTAATCGAAAGGTATCTTTCTGAAGACGACCCTTGCTATGGCAAGTTTGTAGTAGAACCGCTCGAAAGAGGCTATGGCGTTACCCTTGGCAACAGCCTTAGGCGTATACTCCTCTCCAGCCTTCCGGGCGCTGCAGTGACCTCCGTCAGAATAGACGGCATCCTCCACGAATTCTCCACCATCCCCGGAGTAAAGGAAGATGTCACTGAGATAATCCTTAACCTCAAGAAGCTGGCTATCTCTCTCCACGGAGAGGACAGAAAGCGTGCAATGATAAACGTTACCGGTCCCTGCGAAGTGACCGGTGCGGATATCATAGCCGACCAGGATCTTGAGATCATTAATCCTGATCTGCACATAGCTACTCTGGAAGACAACGCAACCCTGGTCATGGAGATCAACATCGCCACAGGCCGCGGCTACGTTCCTGCAGAGCAGAACAAGGACGAGAACACTCCAATCGCAGTCATTCCTGTAGACAGCATCTACACACCGGTGCGCAAGGTCAACTTCACAGTTGAGAACACACGTGTAGGACAGGTAACCGACTACGAGCGCCTGATCCTCGAGATCTGGACAGACGGAAGCATCTCTCCTGAAGAAGGCGTCTCCCTTGGCGCAAAGATCATGGAAGAGCACCTCAAGCTGTTCATCGGACTGATCGACAGCACAGAGGAGATCGAGATCATGACCGACAAGGAAGAGGACACCAAGGACAAGGTACTGGAGATGAGCATAGAAGAGCTCGAGCTCTCCGTACGTTCCTTCAACTGCCTTAAGAGAGCCGGAATCAACACCGTCCAGGAGCTTACACTTAAGACCGAGGACGAGATGATCAAGATCAGGAACCTCGGAAGAAAGTCTCTGGACGAGGTAAAGAATAAGTTAGCAGAGATGGGTCTCGGCTTTGCGCCGAGCGACGAATAGATCCAATAAGGAGGATTTGAGAAAATGAATGGATACAGAAAACTGGGCGTAGATTCTGCTCACAGAAGATCCATGCTGAGAAATCTCGTAACGGATCTCTTCCGCTACGGCCGCATTCAGACAACTGATTGCAGGGCTAAGGAAGCCAGAAGAGAAGCTGAGAAGATGATTACTCTTGCTAAGCGCGGAGATCTTCACGCAAGAAGGCAGGTCCTTGCTTACGTTAAGGACGAGGATGTAGTTTCCAAGCTCTTCGACGAGATCGCACCGAAGTACGCAGAGCGCCACGGCGGCTACACCAGAATACTCAAGCTCGGCCCCCGTCAGGGAGACGTAGCAGAGAGCGTATTCCTGGAGCTCGTATAACCTAACCCTGCGATCGCCAGGCTGAAAGCGCAGGCAGAGCCGCGGTAGGTTAACTGCAAAGGACGCCCAAGAAGACGAGCGCAGAGCGCGAAGGCTGATTGGATGCGGCCGACTGCGGTATAACAGCAAAATAACATAGGGGACGGTTCTCTATGCTGCAAAATGCATAGGGGACGGTCCTCTTTTTTTACGTAAATGCCGCCGGGTCCGGGGCTTTAGGAGCAGAGGTCGAAAGCCTGAGGGCGCAGCATAAAGATTTTAGGCAAACAGGGCGTTTATTTAGGGGTTTTGGTAAACTTTAAAATCGGTTTACCGAAAATGAGTAAAAGGGACCCCTTTTGACTAAAACTGCTTATGAGTTTTAGCATATTTGAACCTTGAAAGCGACACAGTTGCTTTGTTTGAACTTATTCAGCGTCATTAATGCTTTAAAATGGTGCGCTTTTGTGCTAATTGTGTTAAACGATCTGTTTCTCAGCCCGAAATAACGCAGCAGGCTCTATGAGTTTTCACCGAAAATGGTGTTTTGATGTGTACCCCAAAAAGTAGAGTCTGAAGAAACATGGTATAATGTTTATGCAGACAGGAGGTACATCATGTCAAATCGTTACACGAAGGCCTTCAGG
>CADALS010000053.1 GCA_902788795.1 uncultured Eubacteriales bacterium
TCTTCATGTCCAGGTGCACGCCAAGGCCGGGGCCTTCCGGAAGCTGCAGGTCGCCGTCCACGATCTTGGGAGCGTCCACCAGCAGGTCCTGGCCGTCCTGCCATATCCAGTGAGTGTCCAGGGCGGTGGGCTTTCCGGGAGCTGCGGCTCCTACCTGAGCGAATGCTGCCAGGGTTATATCGAAGTGGTTGTTGGAGTGGCTGCCCCAGGTGAGGCCCCAGTCATTCAGGAGCTGGGCCATGCGTATGCTGCCCTCAAAGCCCCAGAAATGCGGGTCTGCCAGGACTATGTCCACGGATTTGAGCGCTGCGCTGTGGTAGAACTGCCTCCAGTTTGTGGCTATCATATTTGTTGCTACCGGCAGGCGCACTGCGTTCTTGAACTCAGCCATTATTTCGCGGCTGGAAAAACCGCTCTCCGGACCGCAGGGGTCTTCTATGTAGGAAAGGATGCCTTCCATGGGCTTGCAGAGCTCTATGGCCTCCGCAAGGCTCCAGGCACCGTTGGGGTCTATGTTTATGCGGCCGGCGGGGAAGGCTTTTTTAAGGGCCTTTACGGCTTCCATCTCTTCTGCCCCGGCCAGGACTCCGCCTTTAAGCTTGAAGTTCTTAAAGCCGTACTTTTCCTGAAGGCACTGGGCCTGCTCCACTATGGCCTGGGGCGTGAGCATCTCGCGCCTGCGCATGGCAAACCAGGGGTCCCTGGACGCGGATCCGTCTATGTAGGGGAGATCCGGCGCTTTTGCTTTATCGCTTACGTAGAAGAGGTAGCCGAGGGTCTCGACTTTGTCCCTCTGCTTGCCTTCGCCAAGAAGATCGCACATCTGAACGTCCAGGAACTGGCCCAGAAGGTCCAGCAGGGCGCATTCTATGGCCCACTCTGCCTTTACAACAAACTTGAGTTTGGAGATGTCCAGGCTCTGTATGCCCTCGCCGTCATCTCCTGCTGCCGGCCTCTGAGCCTTGTGTATGCTGCCCAGGATGGAACGGTATTTTCCTATGGGCTGGCCCACTACAAAGGGTATGCAGCTCCTAAGGGACTCGCAGGTGTGGTCTCCGCCGTGGATCTCGCCTATGCCTGTGTGTCCGGCGCTGTCCCTGAGTATAACTATGTTTCTTGTAAACCACGGCGCGTGGGCACCGGAAAGGGTCATGAGCATGCTGTCATAGCCTGCCACAGGTATGACCTGCATTTCTGTTACTACCGGGGTTCCTTTGTACTGATCCATTTTCTGACCTCTTTATATTTGAACCGTTTAGGCTGGTGCCTAGGTTATCGGGGCGGGGTTGAATATGCACAGGAAGTTGTGGAGCCCGTGCTTTTCCGCCCAGGGCTTTTTAACGCCGCTGGCTACATCCAGGATCAGGGAGAACAGCTCTTCTCCTACCTGCTTTATGGTCTTATCGCCTGTGGCTATTGGGCCTGCGCAAAGGTCTATGAGGTCCGGCCACTGCTCGGCAAGCTCGTTTCTGCTGCAGACCTTTATGACTGGCGCTGCGGCAAGTCCGTAGGGCGTTCCGCGTCCTGTCATGAACACCTGCAGTCCTATGCCGCTTGCAAGCTGGCAGGGGCCGCAGACTATATCGCTGGCAGGTGTGGCGGCGAATATCATTCCGTGCTTTGTGGGCCTTTGGGCAGGGGAGAGGACCTCCTCTATGGGGGCGCTTCCGGACTTTGCAATGCTGCCCATGGCTTTTTCTACAATATTTGAGAGCCCGCCTTTCTTGTTGCCCGGCGTGGGGTTTGCGCTGCGGTCCACGCTGGCCTCGGACAGGTAGCTGTCGTACCAGTTCATCTCGGCTGCCAGGCGGTCCCTTGTGTACGCATCCCTGCAGCGGCTTGCAATAAAGTGGACCCCGTCGCGCACCTCTGTAACTTCAGAGAAGAGCACTGTGGCGCCCTCTGATACCAGAAGGTCTGCTGCGTAGCCTGCTGCCGGGTTTGCAGTAACGCCGGAGAAGGCATCACTGCCGCCGCACTGCATGCCAATAAGAAGGTCGGAGAGGGGCAGCTCCTGGCGGAGCCTTTTGTCCAGGGCCGCAAGCTTTTTATCTGCCATAGCCATTATAGCAGAAACGCCGGCTTCAAAGCCTTTGTGCTCCTGCAGCACAACAACGTTTTCCGGGGTGTTGTTCTCAGGGCCAACCAGCATGTCTGCCGTAAGCTTTTCGCATCCGAGGGCTACTACCATAAGCTGCCCGCCGAAATTGGGGTGCTGGCAGAGGTTCTGCAGCGCCCTGATGGGTATCTTTGCTTCCGGCGCGTTTATGGCAACGCCGCAGCCGTAGGCGTGGTTTATTGCAACTACATCGTCTACGTTGGGATACCTGGGCAGCAGCTCTTTTCTGATGCGCTCCACTGCCGCGTCCAGAACGCCCTGCACGCACTGCACGGTGGTCTGTATTCCAAGTATGTTGCGCGTTCCTGCGTAGCCGCCTGGGGTCTTATAGCCCATCCAGGTCTTCCTGGGGGCTTTGGGCAGGTCCGTGCGTATATTGGTGCCGTAGGGCATATCGTCCAGAGCCGGGGGCGGCGGAAGGCGCAGCATCTTCTCGTTTATCCAGGAGCCCGCGGGTATATCCGAAAGGGCGTAGCCCAGCACGACGCCGTAGCGCACTATCTCTCCGCCTTCGGGAATGTCCCTGAGCGCTATCTTGTGCGCCTGCGGAATGTCCTGGCGCAAAACAAGACCCGGCAGGATCTCAGTATCAGCTGCCAGGTCTCGTACGGCTATTGCTACATTGTCTTTTTCGTTGATCTTGACAAAATAACGCATTATGTTACTTACCTTACCATACAAGGTTTTTTGTTGTCGAACTTCCATCCGGGGATGAGGTACTGCATGCCTATGGCATCGTTTCTTACACCAAGCTTGTTGTCCACATAGAGCTTGTTTGCCTTCTTGATCTGATCAAGATCCGGCTCTATTCCAAGGCCGTAAGCCTTAGGCAGATCTATGCAGCCGTCTTCGAACTGAAGCGGAGCCTTGGTGAGGCGCTCTCTTCCTTCCTGCCAGATCCAGTGGGTGTCTATGCCGTTCATCTTTCCGGGGATGGCTGCGGCGCACTGCACTACCATTGCAAGGGAGATATCGAAGTGGTTGTTGCTGTGGCAGCCCCACATGAGGCCGAAATCGTTGCACAGCTGGCCGACTCTTACGGAACCGTTCATGGTCCAGAAGTGGGGGTCCGCAAGGGGGATGTCCACGCTCTGAAGAGCTATTGTGTGGCACATCTGGCGCCAGTCGGTGTTTATCATGTTTGTAGCCATGGGCATCATGATAGCCTTCCGGAACTCTGCCATGACTTCTCTTCCGGAGAAGCCGTCTTCTGCGCCTACAGGGTCCTCACAGTATGCCAGGCAGGACTTGAGATCGTCAGCGACTTCCAGAGCCTCCTTGAGGCTCCAGCAGCCGTTGGGGTCAAGGTCTATTCTTGCGTCCGGGAAGGCCTTTTTCAGGGCTTTTACGGCCTTAACTTCCTCTTTAGGGGTAAATACTCCACCCTTGAGTTTAAAGTCCTTAAAACCGTATTTTTCCTGGGTGGCGCGCGCAAGCTCAACTATCGCGTCCGGGGTAAGGGCTTCTTCGTTTCTGAGCCTGTACCAGCGGACGGGGGAGTCTTCCTCGCTCATGTAGGGGAGGTCTGTCTTCTTTCTGTCTCCGATATAGAAGAGGTAGGAAAGGAAGCGGACTCTTTCTCTCTGCACGCCGTCTCCCATAAGAGCAGCCGCCGGGACCTCCAGGTACTTGCCCATAAGGTCCAGGAAAGGAGCTTCTATAGCGGTTACTACGTGCACGCCGGTGCGGAGGTCGAAGGTCTGAAGGCCTCTTACATCGTCCTTGATGTTCTCATTAAGCCAGGTCCTGATGCGGTTGAGGACTGCCTTGTAGTCAGAGATCTTCTGGCCTACTACCATGTCCTTTACCATTTCCAGGGTCTTTGTTATCTTTTCTCCGCCGGGGACCTCGCCTGCGCCTATGTTTCCGGTGCTGTCTGTAAGTATAACGATGTTTCTGGTAAAGTACGGGGCATGAGCACCGGAGAGGTTGAGCTCCATGCTGTCATGTCCGGCTACCGGATAGACATCCATTCTTTCGATTACAGGTATCATTGATATTCTCCTGTCTTTACGTATTGATGTATTCTGTAAGCTTGCCTTAAGATCAGTGGTGGAGCACTTCTCCGGTGAGCTTCTGGTAGTACTTGAGCAGAGCGCTGTGATCGCAGCTTCCGTCTCCGTCGTGGTGCAGTATCTTCATCATTTCGAGGACCTGCTGGGTGAGTGGGATAGGAGCGTCTACAGCCTTGGCTGCGTCTACTACGTTGTTGAGGTCCTTGATGTGGAGGTCGATCCTGAATCCCGGAACGAAGTTCTGATCCATCATCATGGGAGCCTTGGCGTTCATAACTGTGGAGCCTGCGAGTCCGCCCTTTATAGCCTCGAAGATCTTTTCGGGCTCTACGCCGCACATCTGGCCCATCTGCATAGCCTCAGCAAGAGCTGCGATGTTTACTGCTACGATGGTCTGGTTGCAGAGCTTGGTAACGTTTCCTGCGCCTACGTTTCCGCAAAGAACAACGGAGGAACCCATTGCCTCAAGCACGCTCTTGTACTTGTCGAATACTTCCTGCTTTCCGCCTACCATGAATGCCAGTGTTCCGTCTACTGCCTTGGGCTGTCCGCCGGAAACAGGAGCGTCCAGCATCTCTATGCCGTGCTTTGCAAGCTCAGCAGCTATCTCTCTGGATGCTACAGGGTTGATGGAGGAGCAGTCGATGAATGTAGCTGTCTTGGGCATGATCTCAGCCAGCTTGTCGTTCTCTATCATAACGGATTTTACGTGGGGGCTGTTGGGGAGCATGGTGATGACCAGTTCTACGCCCTCTACTGTTTCTGCTGCGGATGCGCAAGCCTTTGCGCCTGCAGCCTCGAGCTCAGCTACAGCAGCCTTGTTGAAGTCGAATACGTTCAGCTTGTGGCCTGCCTTAACAAGGTTGAGTGCCATGGGCTTACCCATGATTCCAAGTCCGATAAATGCGATCTTCATAGTTTTTCTCCTTTTTTATTTATATTGATCCTTTGATACCGATGTTTATAAAAGCCCCATGCCCTTGAGGACGTCTGTGAGCTTTTCTCTCTGCTCTGCGGAAAGCGGCTGGATGGGCTTTACGCAGTCTCCGCAGTCCAGGCCTATAAGCTTGAGCGCTTCCTTGATGGTTACGGGGAAGGTGCCCATGTTGGTGGCAACGCGCAGGGCTGAGAACTTGAACTGTGCGTCCAGGGCGCCCTGCATATCGCCTGCCATGTACTTTTCGTAGATGTCGGAGGCAATACGCGGTGCTACGTTTGCGCAGGAAGCTATTGCTCCGCTTGCCCCGTAGACCAGGCCTGCAAGGATGAGGGTGTCTCTTCCCATAAGGACGGAGAAGTCCTTGCCGCGTGTAAGGCGGAGGTATTCTTCAGCGTTGGTCATGTCTCCGGTGGAGTCCTTGACTGCAACTATGTTGCTGACCTCTGCCAGCCTTGCTATGGTAGCGGGCTCAACTGTAACGTTTGTCTTGGGCTTGTTGTTGTAGATTATTATAGGAAGCTCTACTTCTGCTGCAATGTCTTTGTAGAAGGCCTCGACTTCTGCCTGGGTCTGGGACACGAACATGGGTGTCAGAACGGACAGGGCGTTTATCCCGCCTACCTTTTCCACTTCCTTGGCTATTGCGATCGCGCCTTTAGTTGTAATGCTGTTTGCGCCTGCGTATATCTCCATGCGGCCGCGGACTGCGTCCTTGGTAACTTCAAGTATGTTGTTGTAGAAGCCCTGATCGAAAGCGTAGAACTCTCCGGTGGTGCCAAAGGGGAAGACTCCGCGTATGCCATTGTCCGCAAGGTAGTCTATAAGCTTTCTGTAAGCCTGCTCGCTAAAGCTGCCGTCGTCTTTCAGCGGCGTTACTATGGGCACTATTATGCCCTGGGGTTTGAATTTCATGCATTTTCTCCTGTCAAGAATATATTTTTACTGTTTTCTTATCCAGCTTTTGAATATGGGCCATATGCCTTCGGTCTCCGGCAGCGTGTTGTAGCGCAGCTGCTGCTCTGTTATCCTCTGCGATGCCTTCCCGGATCCTGTGTAGAAGCGGCGGTGCAGCAGGCAGGCTGCTCCTTTGGCGCAGAAGCGCACTGCGGCAAGGCATTCGTTCCTTGTATAGAATTCGCTGAGCTTTTCCGCAAGGTCCGCCGGGAAAGCGTTTCCGGGAGCCTGGCTCCAGCATTCAAAGCCTGCCACCGGGCACTCAGCCTTTATGTATCCGTTATCCCTGATAAAAGGCGCAAGTAGCTCTTCTGGGAGCAGTTCTTCCCTTAAAAAGAGCCAGTCGCCTTTGTCTTGCGCAAGTTCTCCCTGAGCAGTTAGGAGGGTACCGCTCAGGAAGAAGCGCGCGGGTCTTTTTCCTTCCTGGGGAACGAGGTTGGCTATAGTTGCCTCGTTTCCTGTAAATGTAATGTTCTTTGATGTTCCGGAAAATCCGTGGCGCAGGAAAAGACCGCCTTTCTTATCAGAAGAGGGGAGCATTTTCCACTCGTCGAAAGTGGCTTTGTCCATGTTGCCTTTGAAATCGTATGAATAATCGTCCAGCTCCGGGCAGATGCCGAACCTGATGTTTGCTTTTGCAACGGCTTTATTATAGGAAGAAGACATTGGTCTTGAGACTACAAAGTACATTGCCATCATGACAGCCATGAGTATAATGCCGGGGGTCCACTGGTGGAAGCCCAGCGTTACAACAGCCGAGGCAATAACAAGTATCAGCTGGGTTATAACTACAGCTTTGCCTGCGTTGATCCTGCGCTTTAGATCTTGTAGAGCTTCGGGGATGCTGTTCATTGTCTGTCCTCCGGTGTTTTGATGGAGCGGCTGCCTTGCGGGGGATGGTATTCCGCCCGCTTACCATATAGTATAACTGCCATTTGTGAAAATGGTCATCGGTCTTTCTGATAGCGGCATCGCTTTTTTATATTTCATTACTTTTACTGTGCATAATATAATGCTTCTGTCAGAAAGTCTCAGAACGACTTTACGTAAGCGCGTTTAGCGCAAGGAGATTATTTATGAAAAAGATCTGCAAGGATCAGGTACTCGGCATTATCGTTGTGATCATCGGAGCTTTCTTCGGTTATCAGACCTACCTGCTTCCTAAAACCACTCTGCAGGGCGATCCGGGCCCCAAGGTCTTCCCGGCAATTGCCTGCGTTCTTCTGGGCCTTTGTGGTCTGATACTTTTAGTCAGGCCGGACAGAAAACCTCAGAAGAAGTTCCTGTCCAAAGAGGAATGGAAGAGACTTCTTACTCTCTACTGCATCTACATCCTCTACTGGGCTCTGCTGTGGCTGGTTGGCTACCGTATAGCTATACCCGTCATACTCTTCATCATCAGTTTCCTTTTCTCCCGCAGCACAAAGGTCAGCTGGGTAAAGATCATCCTTTACACAGTAGGCGTATCCGCATTCATGTACGTCCTGTACATAGTTATAATGCAGACCAGGCTTCCCAGCGGGATACTGTTTGGTTAAGGGAGGTAGGAAAGCATGCTTGAAGCTATACTTGGTTCATTAAAACTCATTGCCACCCCGACAGGCCTCATCTATATAATAGCTGGTGCTATAGTCGGTACCATATTCGGAGCCATCCCGGGCCTTGGCGGAGGAACTATCACCATCCTTCTTCTGCCCATGACCTACAAGATGGATCCGGCCCTGGCTCTCGGACTTTTCACCGCTATCTACGTAGGTTCCACCTCCGGCGGCGGAATAGGTTCCATACTGCTGGGCATCCCCGGAACAAACTCTTCTATAGTAACATGCTGGGACGGATATCCTCTCACTCAGAAGGGAGATCCTGTACGTCCGCTCTCAGTAACAGCTATATGTAACTTCCTGGGCTCGGTGCTCTCCATCATAGCGGCTATGGCTCTTTGCCCCATACTTGCAAAGTGGGCAGTTGCTCTCGGACCGTGGGAGTACTTCGCACTGTGCTACAGCGCTATAGCGATGGTCATAGGCCTTTCCGGCGATTCCATAGTAAAGGGCCTTATCGCGTGCGCTCTGGGAATACTTGCAGCTTGCGTTGGTACGGCTCCTATCTCCGGAAACTTAAGGTTCACCTTCGGATCTATGTACCTCATCTCCGGCCTCAACCAGGTAAACCTGATGATGGGTCTGTTCGCAGGACGCACCATCCTGATGGAGTACGCAAAGGGCTCCAAGATCGGCGCGGCTTCAAATATCAAGGTCCGCGGCTTCAAGTGGCCCGGCAAGGACCTTATGGATAATCTCGGAAACATCATCCGTTCTTTCATTACAGGCGCTTTCATAGGCTTCCTGCCCGGACTCGGTGCTACAACAAGCACAGTTCTTGCATATGCTAACGAAAAGAAGCTTGCAAAGAACAAGGAAGAGTGGGGCCACGGCGCTATCGGCGGCGTTATCGCTCCTGAAATGGCAAACAACTCCGGTATAGGCGGAGCAATGATCCCGATGATAGCTCTGGGTATCCCTGGCAACGGCGTAATGAGCCTCTTCATGATGGCCATGACAGTTCATGGCATCCAGGCAGGCCCGCTGCTCATCCACAACAACCCGGAGATCGTATACATGCTCTACACAGCAGCTTTAGTATCTTCCATAATCATACTGCTGTTTGAGACCATAGGTATGCCTCTCTTCCCGTCACTGCTCAGACTGCCGTATCACTACCTGTATCCGGCTATCATAGTTATATGCTTCCTGGGATCTTACATCTCCGGCGGCAACCTCTTCTCCATGGGAGTTGCAGTGGTAATGACAGCTATAGGCGTAGGAATGAGCTACTTCAAGGTTCCTCAGATGCCGTTCATCCTGTCCTTCATACTCTGCAGCATACTGGAAAAGAACTTCCGCAGCGCTCTGAATATGGCAGACAACGGTCTGATGTCCTTCTTCACAAGGCCCATAAGCGCCATATTCATAGTCATCGGTACTGTGCTCATGTTCCAGAACATCTTCATGCCCACGCTTAAGGCTAAGTTCGGC
>CADALS010000054.1 GCA_902788795.1 uncultured Eubacteriales bacterium
TGTTCCTTACGGGAAAGAACACCGCGGAGCTTTCCGAAAGGCTCTGCGCTGCCGGCTACGAAGCCCTGAAGCTCTATGTCGGAGAAGACCTTGGATCTAAGGACCAGAAAGTTACAGAGTGCACAGCGGCGGAGCTCGGCAAGCTGCAGACCTCGTCGCTCACAGTGGTTCTTTCAGAAGACCCTGACGCGGACGATGCCGTGTACTTCGGCCTTGCGGACGATCACTTCGTAAGAGGGGACGTTCCCATGACCAAGTCGGAGGTGCGCGCCGTGATCATGAGCAAGCTTGGCATAAAGCCGGAGATGACCTGCGCGGACATCGGCGCAGGCACAGGTTCCTGCACCGTGGAGATGGCCCTTGCCGCATGGAAGGGCAGGGTCTACGCGGTGGATCCCAACCCGGAGGCAGTGGAGCTTATTAAGCAGAACTGCCGGAACTTCCACATAGGAAACGTGTGCGCCATGGAAGGCTTTGCACCCCAGGCTCTGGAAGATATGCCGGCCTTCGACGCGGCTTTCATAGGCGGAAGCAAAGGCAACATGGCGGAGATATTCGACGCCGTGCTTGCCAAAAATCCTCAGGCAAGGATAGTCACGAGCGCCATAGTCCTGCAGACCCTGCAGGCAGCCATGGAGGCGTTCAAAAAGCACGGGATAGAGCCGGAGATAGTCCAGATAAGCTCGGCTGCTTCCAAGCGCGTGGGCGGCATGGACATGATGATGGCCCGCAACCCCATATTCATCATAAGCGGAGGCGGAAAGCACTGATATGAACGGAAGATTGCTCATAGCCGGTACCAACTCCGGCTGCGGAAAGACTACGGTAGTAACAGCTGTGCTTGCTGCTATGAAAAAGCAGGGATATAAGGTGTCCGCGTTCAAATGCGGCCCGGACTACATAGATCCTATGTTCCACAGGGCGGTCCTTGGCGTTCCGTCCTGCAACCTGGACCCGTTCTTCAGCAGCCCTGATCAGCTGCGCAGAAACGTCAGGACCTACGGTTCGGATATCAACATCATAGAAGGTGTAATGGGCTACTACGACGGCATAGGTACGGAAGGTCGCGCAAGCACCTACAGAGTCGCAAGGGCAGTAAAATCCCCTGTAGTCCTTGTTATGAACGTGCGCGGCATGTACACCTCTGTGGGGGCCGTAGTAAAAGGTTTTGCGGAATTCAAGGCCAACTCCAACATCAAGGGCGTCATATTCAACGGCGCGTCTCCCATGCTCTACAGCAACCTCGCAAAGATCGCGGAAGACGCAGGAGTAAAGGCTTACGGCTTCCTTCCAAGGCTCAAGGAGGCTGAGATAGGATCCCGCCACCTGGGGCTCATAACCGCCGGCGAGATAAAAGACCTGCAGGAAAAGATAGATGTTCTTGCGGAGAACGCAATAAAGTACATAGACATAAGAGGTCTGCTGACGCTTGCGCATTCTGCTCCCCGTATATATTTCAACGAGAACATAAGTATCGAGCCGGTCAAAGGCAAAAGGCCGCTGCTGGCTTTTGCCAGGGATGAGGCTTTCTGTTTCATCTACAGGGAGAACATAGACATTCTTAAAGAGGCCGGTTTTGACATAGCGTACTTCAGTCCGCTGCACGATGAGGCTCTGCCGAAGGGGATCAGCGCACTGTATCTTCCCGGCGGCTATCCTGAGCTGTACGCGGAGCAGCTGTCCGCCAATAACAGAATGCTTGATTCTGTAAAGAGCGCTGTAGACAAAGGGCTTCCTACCTACGCAGAGTGCGGCGGCTTCCTGTACCTGCTCAAGTCCCTGGATGGTATACCAATGGCAGGGGCTATCGAAGCCACGGCGGCCAAGACCCCGAAGCTGCAGCATTTCGGCTACGTGACGCTCACCGCAAAGGAGGACAATCTGTTCTGCAAGGCGGGTGAGAGCATACGTGCCCACGAGTTCCATTACTATGACAGCGATGATAACGGCAGCGGCTTTAAGGCGGTAAAGCCGACCGGCAAGCGAGGCTGGGAATGCGTGCATATATCTGACAGAATGTATGCAGGTTTTCCGCATCTGTACCTGCAGGCTGCTCCTCAGTTTGCAGTCAATTTCGCGAAAAAGGCGGCTGAATATGGTTCTTTATAGCATACTTGCACTTCTGCTGGGCTTCGGCCTGGACCTTCTGATAGGAGATCCCCACGGCTGGCCCCACATAGTCATACTTTACGGAAAGCTCATAAGCTTCCTCGAAAAACAGCTCTACGAGCGCATGGACAAGTTCGCCGGCGGAGCGGTGCTTTGGATATGCACCGCGCTTACCGCGGGGCTTTCTTCCTGGCTGATCCTGTTTATAGCATGGAAAGTGCATCCGGTCGTTTACGTTATTATCGGCGCTTTGCTGTGCTGGCAGTGCCTTGCCGAAAGGTCGCTTCGGGACGAGAGCGACAACGTCTACTACGAGCTCACGGTAAACGGCCTCGAGGCCGGAAGGCAGGCTGTCTCCATGATAGTCGGTCGCGATACCGAGGTCCTGGACGAGGACGGAGTGGTCCGCGCAGCAGTAGAGACCGTTGCTGAGAACGCCTCGGACGGGGAGATAGCCCCGATGTTTTACATGGCTCTTTTCGGCCCTGTGGGCGGCTGCGTCTACAAGGCTGTGAACACCATGGACTCCATGATAGGCTACCGCAACGTGCGCTACGAGCATTTCGGCACTTTCGCGGCAAAGATGGACGATGTCTTCAATTTCATCCCGGCAAGGCTGGCCGCTCTTTTGATGATCTTTGCCTCTAAAATAGGCGGCTTTGATGCGGACGGAGCCCTGCGCATATGGGAGAGGGACCGCAGAAAGCACGCAAGCCCCAATTCCGCGCAGACTGAATCCGTTATGGCAGGCGCTCTAAACGTCCGCCTGGCTGGAGATGCTGTCTACGGCGGCGTGGTGCACAAAAAAGAGTACATAGGGGACGATATCAGGCCAATAGAGCCGGAAGATATACACAGGTCCCACAAGATACTGATGATAACATCGCTGCTGTCTCTGGCAGTCTGCGTTCTGATAAGAGCCCTCATCTGGGCCGCTTAATGTGAAAGGGGACGGTTCTCTTTCACAAAAAGTAATGTGAAGTGGGACGGTTCTCTTTCACAAAAAGGAAATAATGTAAAAAGGTGAAAGAGAACCGTCCCCTTTCACCTACAATGTAAAAAGGTGAAAGAGAACCGTCCCCTTTCACCGTAAAATTGTGAAGGAGAACCGTCCCCTTTCACAATGCCGCAGATCACTTAGGAATGAGAAATTACGAACATGGCGGAGATGTCTTCGCCGAAGAAAAAAGACCTATAGACTTTTCGGTAAATATCAACCCGCTTGGCATGCCGGCGGCAGCGGTCGAGGCTGCGCAAAAGGCTGTTGCGGAGGAGCTTTCCTACCCGGACCCCTTCTGCAGGAGGCTCACGGCTGCCCTTGCTAAGCGCTACAAAGTGGCGGAGGAGAGCATCATCTGCGGCAACGGGGCGTCCGATCTTATGATGAGGCTCTGCAGCTACGCCCAGCCGGAAAAGGTGCTGGTGCCTGCTCCGGGATTTTCCGAGTACGAGCGCTGCGCGCAGCTCATGGGAGCGGACGTGGCTGAATTCAGCGTTCTTGGAGAGCAGAGCCCCATGGAGAGCCTTCTTTCCAAGGCGGTGCAGTACTCTCCGGACATGATATTCATCTGCCGCCCCAACAATCCTGACGGAAGCATGCTGCGCTTTGAAGAAGTAAAAAAGCTTGCGGGCTTTTGCCAAAGGCGCGGCATAGTACTCGTCTGCGATGAGTGCTTCCTGGAATTCACGCAGGAAAAGAGCGTCGCGGAGCTTACGGAAAAGTACAAAAAGCTGGTCGTTATAAACGCCTTCACCAAGACCTACGCAATGGCAGGCCTGCGGCTCGGATTTATGATATGCTCGGATCAGGACCTTCTGGACGGCACCTACGCCTGCGGAAGCCCGTGGAGCGTTTCGGCTCCGGCTCAGGCGGCGGCAGAGGTCTGCTGCGCGGAAACTGACTTCCTTGAAAAGTCCAGGCAGTACATAGATGAGCAGAGAAAAAAGCTCGTTTCGGGCCTCGAAAAACTCGGACTGAGGGTTTTCCCGTCGCAGGCCAATTTCCTGCTTGTAAGGGAGCCTCAGGGCTTCACAGAGGCATCAGAAGAGCGCACTGCGCTTAGAGAAAAGCTTGCTCAGCGCAGCATAAAGGTCCGCGACTGCCGGACCTTCACAGGCCTGGATGACAGCTACATACGCATAGGCGTGCGCACGGAAGAGGAGAACAACGCGCTGTTAAAAGCGCTGGAGGATATATATGGCTAAAGCGATAATGATACAGGGCACCATGTCCAACGCCGGAAAAAGCCTGGTGGCAGCCGGACTTTGCAGGGTGTTCGCCCAGGACGGCTACAAGGTGGCGCCCTTCAAGAGCCAGAACATGGCGCTCAACTCCTTCATCACCAAGGACGGCCTGGAGATGGGACGCGCCCAGGTGGTTCAGGCGGAGGCCGCAGGGGTTGAGCCCTCGGTCCTCATGAACCCCATACTCCTGAAGCCTGTTACCAACATGGGCTCGCAGGTCATAGTCATGGGCGAGGTGATAGGCAACTACCACGCGCAGGAATACTACAAGATGAAGCACACCCTGCGCCCGGCCATACAGGAGGCTTTCGACAGGCTCTCAGCTGAAAACGACATAATAGTCATAGAAGGTGCAGGAAGCCCAGCTGAGATCAACCTTAAGGCGGACGATTTCGTGAACATGGGCATGGCCAAGATGGCCAAGGCTCCGGTGCTGCTGGTAGGAGATATAGACCGCGGCGGCGTCTTTGCCCAGCTCTACGGAACCATAGAGCTCCTTACCGAAGAGGAGAAAAACTACGTAAAGGCCACTGTTATCAACAAGTTCCGCGGAGATGTGGAGATCTTAAAGCCCGGCCTTAAGCAGCTGGAGGACCTTACCCACAGGCCTGTGGCCGGCGTTCTGCCTTACCTTAAGGTGGATATAGACGACGAGGACAGCCTCTCCGAAAGGCTCGTAAGGAGCAAGGCCGCAAAGATAGACATAGCGGTGGTGCGGCTGCCGAGGCTCTCAAACTTTACGGACTTTACCGTTCTGGAGGCAACGGACGGCGTAGGCGTGCGCTACGTGGGAAGCGAAAGGGAGCTCGGAAAGCCTGATCTTATAATACTTCCCGGCACCAAGAATACCATCTCCGACCTGCTGTGGCTGAGGCAAAACGGCCTTGAGGCTGCAATAAAGCACCTGAACGCGGACGGCACGCCTGTGATAGGCATTTGCGGAGGCTACCAGATGCTCGGAAAGCAGATAACGGACGTTTCCGGCGTGGAAGGCGGCGGAAGCGTTGCGGGCATGGGACTGCTTCCCACCAAGACAGAATTTGCAGAGGAAAAGCACCGCACCAGAGTCGGCGGAAGGGTCAGCGCGGAAGGCTTCTGGGCTCCCATGAACGGCATAGAGCTGGAAGGCTACGAGATCCACATGGGAGAGACCGCCCTTGAAGGCGGTGCAAAGCCTCTGGCAGCCCTGGACAACGGCCACATGGACGGCTGCTCAAGCGGTAACGTGCTGGGCAGCTACCTGCACGGATTCTTCGATTCCGCGGCATGCAGAAAGGCTGTTCTGGAGGTGCTCTGCAGGATGAAGGGCATAGACCCGGCGGAGCTTTCGGTCTTCGACTACGCAGCCTACAAGGAAAAGCAGTACGACCTTCTTGCAGACGGCGTGCGCAATAACCTGGACATGAAGATGATATACAGAATACTTGAAGAGGGAGTGTAAACGATGAACACACAGCTTGAACGAGTCCTTCCAATGGACATAGAAAAGCGCAGTTTCAAGATAATAGAGTCCGAGCTGCCTCACCCCATAGACCCGGCGCTTGCGCCAATAATCAAGCGCGTCATCCACACCAGCGCGGACTTTGAATACGCAGACACGCTCTGCTTTTCCGAGGACGTAGTGGCCAAGGCTCACGCTGCGATCAAGGCCGGTGCATGCATAGTAACAGACACCCAGATGGCCAAGGCAGGCATCAACAAGAAGAATCTTGCCAAGTACGGCGGAGAGGTCTACTGCTTCATATCGGACGATGATGTTGCCAAAGCCGCAAAAGAGCAGGGCACAACAAGGGCTGCAGTATCCATGGACAAAGCCGCTGCGCTTGGGAAGCCCCTCATCTTTGCCATAGGCAACGCTCCAACGGCTCTGGTTCGCATATGCGAGCTCATAGAAGAAGGAAAGCTCAAGCCGGAGCTTGTTATAGGCGTTCCTGTGGGCTTCGTAAATGTTGTCCAGTCCAAGGAAATGATCATGAAAGAGCCCGTGCCCTACATAGTTGCAAGGGGCCGGAAGGGCGGAAGCAACGTGGCAGCCTGCATAGTAAACGCGCTGCTTTATATGCTTGGAAGATAGTTGCCCTTAGGCGACCGTTTAGTGAGGAGTAATATGCGAAATTATCCATTCTGTGCCATAGTCGGCCAGCAGCAGATGAAGCTGGCCCTGCTTTTGAATCTTGTCAACCCCGCCCTGGGAGGCGTTCTTATACGCGGAGAGAAGGGCACCGCCAAGTCCACAGCCGTAAGAGGTCTTGAAGATCTTATGGACGAGGTAACAGTCATCGAAGGCTGCGCTTTCCACTGCAGACCAGGCAGTCCGGACATGTGCGATGAATGCAGGAGCAAAAAAGAGTACAAGACAGTGCCCTACAGGCGCCGCGTTATAGAGCTTCCGGTAAGCTCCACCGAGGACCGCGTGGTGGGCTCTTTGGACATGGAAAAGGCCATAAAGAAGGGCGAAAAAGTCTTCGAACCCGGCCTGCTTGCGCAAGCTAACGGAAATATTCTTTATGTAGACGAGATAAATCTCCTGGACGACCACATCGTGGACGTGCTTTTGGACAGTGCGGCCATGGGCGTTAACACAGTTGAGCGCGAGGGCGTAAGCTATTCTCACCCGGCGCGCTTCGTTCTGGTAGGTACGATGAACCCGGAGGAGGGAGACCTTCGCCCGCAGCTTTTGGACAGGTTCGGCCTTGTTACGGAAGTTCGCGGAGAGCAGGACATTGCCAAAAGGAGCGAGCTCATAGCCAGAAGGCTTGAGTACGAAAAGGACCCGGAGGGCTTCTGCAAAAAGTGGGAGCCTCAGCAGAAAGCCATGAGAGAAAGGCTCACAAGGGCCCAGGAGCTTTTGCCTAAGGTAAATATCCCTGAGTCTTTATACACCGATGCCGCAAAGATAGGCATTGCGCTTTCCGTTGACGGCCACAGGGCAGACATTACGCTGCTCAAGGCGGCCATGACTCTTGCGGCTTTCAACGGACGTACGGAAGCTGAGCGGTCCGATCTTATAGCTGTAGCGCCCATGGTGCTTACCCACCGCATGCGCAGGCAGCCTTTCGATACGGCAAGCGGGCTTCCCGCAGATTGGGAGAGCGTTCTGAATGGCTGAGTATTATCCTTTTTCTGCCGCCTGCGGCCAGGAAAATGTAAAAAAAGCGCTTATATATAACCTCATAGAGCCCAGGATAGGCGGAGTTCTGCTCTGCGGAGAAAAGGGCACAGCAAAATCCACCATAGTCCGCGGAATTGCAAGCCTTACGGACAGAAAGGTGGTGGACGTTCCCCTAAGCATTACAGAAGACATGCTGGTGGGCTCCGTGGATTTCGAGGCAGCGGTAAAAAGCGGGCGCCGGGAGTTTTTCCCGGGGCTTCTTAAGCGTGCCGACGGAAACATCATGTACATAGACGAGGTCAACCTCCTTCCGGACGGCATTGTGGATACCATTATCTGCGCATCGCTTTCCGGGGAGAACATAGTGGAAAGGGAGGGCATATCCTACCGCCACCCCTGCCGCTTTGTACTTGTGGGCTCCATGAACCCGGAGGAAGGGCGGCTTCGCCCGCAGTTTCTGGACAGGTTCGGGCTCTACGTGCAGGTGGAGGGCGAAAAGGACATAGAGCTTCGCACGGAGATAATCAGAAGAAGGCTGGAGTTCGAAAAGGATCCGGCTGCTTTTTGCGCCAAGTGGGAGCCGGAGAGCCGCGCCCTTAAGGAAAGGATAGAAAAAGCGGCCGAGCTTGCCGCTCTTATAGAGCCGGACGATGCCGTAAGGACCCTTATATCCAGGTACGCGGTGTCCGCAGGCTCAGAGGGCAACCGCTGCGAGCTTATACTTGCAAGGTGCGCTGCGGCAGTGGCAGCCTGGAACGGCAGGGATTACATATCCGCGGAGGATATAAAGGAGGCTGCGTTCTTCGTCCTGGCGCACAGGACAAGGGAGCAGATGCCGCCCCCGGACATGCCGGACGACCCTTCTGAAAACAGCGAAGACCCGAAGGACGACGCCAAAGACCCCTCAGACGGAGAGCCAGACAACGCCCCGGACGACGGCGGAGCCGGAAACGAAGAGCAGAACTTCGAGCAGTCAGATAACGATAATACAGACCCCGGAGAGATACTTCCTTCCGACCTTTCCTTTGCCAAAGAGCAGGAAGACCAGCTGGTGCAGGGAGAAGAAGGCGCCATGCTGTCCATCATACCTGTGCTTCCAAGGGACCGCGCGGAGCGCAAGGGCAGCGGAAGGCGCAGCAGGACCAAAAGCGGCGCCAACAAGGGCAGATACGCTTCCTTTACCCAGCAGAAGACCCGTTCATCCAGGGATCTGGCCCTGGACGCAACGCTTAGAGCGGCGGCACCTTTCCAGGCAGGAAGGGACCATTCGCTCTGCGCAGTGGCGCTAAAGGACAGCGATCTTCGCTACAAGGTGAGGGAGGACCACATAGGCGCAACCGTCATATTTGCAGTGGATGCAAGCGGTTCCATGGGCGCTCAGAAGAGGATGAAGGCCGCAAAGGACGCCATACTTTCCATGCTTATGGATTCCTACCAGAAGAGGGACAAAGTAGGCCTGGTGGCTT
>CADALS010000055.1 GCA_902788795.1 uncultured Eubacteriales bacterium
TGATCTATCTTGCTTACATCGTAGGTCTTCAGGCAAGGCTCCCGAAGGGCATAATCTGGAATCTGTTCTAAGGAGGTCAAAATGGCTCAGTATTTTCTTGAAGCATTTAAAGGCCTTCTGACAGTTCAGGGCATCGTCTACATCGTTGCAGGTTCTCTTGCAGGTGTTATACTTGGTGCTATTCCGGGCCTTGGCAGCAGCACACTTATCGTAGTTCTGCTCCCCATTTCCTACAAACTCGATCCTGCCATGACAATGGCACTGTTTATATCCATAGTTATAGGCGGTATGAGCGGCGGATGTATCGGTTCCATACTTCTCGGTATCCCCGGAACATCTTCTTCTCTTACTACAGTCTGGGATGGTTATGAATTTACCAAACAAGGAGACCCTGTAAGGCCGCTTTCGGCTGCTGTTACATCGTCCTTCCTTGGCACGCTGCCTTCGGTAATCGTTGCAGTAGTTCTCTGCAAAACTATCGCAGAGTGGGCTGTAAGGCTGTTCTACTGGGAGTATGCAGCACTTTGCTACTGCGCTATACTCATGGTTATCGGTCTTTCCAAGGGCAACATGGCCAAGGGCCTGTTTGGTGCAGGACTTGCATTCTTCGTTGCATCCATTGGTACTGATATCAACGGCGCCGGAAGATTCATCTTCTTCAACATGGTACAGTTCCGCAGCGGTCTCAACCTGATCAGCATCATGCTCGGTCTGTTCGCAGGCAAGATCATAATGCTGGAATACGCACGCGGCGAAAAGAACCAGAAGGTAGATATAAAGGTCGGCAAGTTCAAGTGGCCAGGCCAGGATCTTAAGAAGAACCTCATAGGATTCATCAGAGCATGGATCATCGGCCTCGTTATCGGCTTCCTACCAGGACTTGGCGGACCTGTTGCATCCATCATGGCCTACTCCACAGAGAACATGCTTGCTAAAGACAAGTCCAAGTGGGGCAAGGGCGAGATCATGGGCGTTATCGCCGGCGAAACTGCTAAGAACTCTGCTATAGGCGGAGCTCTCATCCCGCTGATCGCTCTCGGTATTCCGGGAGATGCTTCCTGCGTGCAGTTCATCCAGGCTCTTCAGATGAAGAACATAGAGCCCAGCCCGCTGCTCATGAGAGATAACCCGATTATAGTCTACACACTGTTTACAGCAGCCTTCCTGTCTGCTATAGTAGTAGTGCTTTACGAGACTATCGGAATGCCTACATTCCCGGCTCTGCTCAAGATACCTTATCACTACCTGTACAGCGTAGTAGTAATACTTGCACTTACCGGTGCATTCATGGCTCAGAGGAACTTCTTCAGCCTTATAGTAATGCTCGTAAGCTGCCTGATGGCTGTTCTTATGGATGTGTTCGGCATCTCAAGCCTGCCGTTCCTGATGGCGTTCATACTTGCACCTCAGGTGGAAAGCAACCTCAGGCTCGGTCTTTCCGCAGACAAGAACGGACTTGCGATGTTCTTCACAAGACCTATCTCCTGCGTATTCATCGTAGCAGGCACTCTCGTACTGATCTACGGCTTCATTTCCCCGCTTCTTAAGAAGGGTAAGAAGTCCAAGAACGACGAGGCCAGAGACAAGGCTTCCAAGATCAACGACTAGTCAAATCACCGGGATGTGCCCGGGTTTGAAAATAAGTATTTTGTGTACTTTATTTAGGAGGAAACACAATGAAGAAAGTTATTGCACTTATTCTTGCCCTTGCTATGGTGTTCGCACTTGCAGCTTGCGGCGGCAAGAAGAATGAAGGCGGCAACACTGCAGCTAAGTGGCCGAACGGAGAGATCGATTTCTTCTATCCGTACAGCGAAAGCTCCCCGACAGCTGTCAACGCAGGCGTTATGAACGACTGGCTCACAGAGAAGACAGGCGTCAGAGTAACCCCGACCTACGACAGCACCGGTAACGGCTGGAAGCTGGCTCAGGACCTTCTTGCAGCACCTGCTGACGGACAGACCCTCATGGTCATCGGCGGAGACGCTCTTGAAGCTATCCAGCAGGGAATCTGGCAGGAAGACATCACCGATGAGAGCAAGTTCACTGTTGTCACCGGTTTCGTTCAGCCGAACCCCAGCGTTGGCTGCATGATCATCACTCAGAAGAATTCCCCGTACAACACCTGGGCAGAACTCGAAGCTTATGCAAAGGCTCATCCGGACGAAGTAAAGGTTGCTGACCGTGCTGGTTCCGTTATGACCATCAAGCTCAAGTCCCTGTTCAACCAGACCGGACTTTCCAAGTACGTTCACTGGTCCCCGGCAAAGGGAAGCTCCGAAGTTAAGACCGGTATCGATCCTGCTAACGGAACATTCAATATTGCCATCTTCGAAGAGTCCCAGGCAGTAGCTTACCTGCAGCAGCCCGAAAAGTACAAGGCTATCATCAACTGCAGACCTGACAACGATTTCAGCTACTATCCTGAAGGAACCAAGGGTCTTGACCTGATCAAGGCTGTTCCTACTCTTGCTGACGTATTCGGCGCAGAGAAGGCTGTTCAGTACAACGTACCCAACACCTCCGCTATCATCTGCAAGGCTGGCACACCGGCTGAGATCGTAGCTCAGATCAAGGCTGCTGTTGACGCTCTCGGCGACGTAGAGAAGTCTACAGACGAGAAGTCCTGGTATGTAAGACAGAGAGTTTCCGGCGGTACTTCCAAGTACTACACCTGGCCCGCTGCTGACATCCTCAACGAATGGAAGAGACTTACCCCGATCGTAAAGGAAATCGTCAACATGAAGTAATCAGCTTACGCTGAAACTACCGGCTCCCTTAAGCGGAGCCGGTTTTTTAGTGCCTTACAAACTCCCTGTTGGGGAAACTGCGGGTGAGTGGTATAATAACAAGAAGAATGGAGGAGCAGATGAAGAACGCACTCACTTACGAACTACTGAAAAAGGACAAATACAGCGCTGCCCGCCGCGGAGTTATGCATACTCCGCACGGGGATGTTCAGACACCGGTCTTTATGCCTGTAGGTACTCAGGCTACAGTTAAGGCAATGAAACCGGAAGACGTTGCAAAGCTTGGCCACGAAGGCGTTGATATAATACTTTCAAACACTTACCACCTTTACTTAAGGCCAGGCCACGAGCTTGTTAAAAAGGCAGGCGGCCTGCATAAGTTCATGAACTGGAACAAAGCTATCCTTACGGATTCCGGCGGATTCCAGGTCTTTTCCCTTGGTGATCTTCGCAAGATAACTGAAGAGGGCGTTACTTTCCGTTCCTATATTGACGGTTCAAAGCACATGTTCACCCCGGAGAGCAGCATAGAAGTGCAGAATGCTCTGGGCGCTGATATTATTATGGCATTCGATGAGTGCGCACCGCCGGACGCAGACTATAAGTATATCAAAGCTTCCCAGGCCCGTACCACAAGGTGGCTTGCGCGTTGCAAGGAAGTTCACAAGAGGACTGAGGCCCAGGCTCTGTTTGGCATAATGCAGGGCGGCTTCTTTAAAGACCTAAGAGAAGAGAGCGGCAAGGCCATAACTGATATGGACCTGCCCGGCTACGCAATAGGCGGTATTTCGGTCGGAGAACCCAAGGAGAAGTACGTAGGCGTGCTGGACTACGCAGTGGATATGCTGCCTGCGGATAAGCCCCGCTACGTAATGGGTATAGGAACTCCGGATTACATACTGGAGGCTGTGGAGCACGGAGTGGATATGTTCGACTGCGTGGAACCAACAAGGCTTGCCCGCCACGGCATGGCCATGACCAGCCGCGGAAGGCTCAACATCAACAACGCGCAGTATTTCGACGATTTTACGCCGCTGGATTCTGAATGCGACTGCTACTGCTGCAGGAACTATTCCAGGGCTTACGTAAGGCATCTTTTCAGGCAGAAGAGCCCGGAGATACTCGGTTCCATGCTTCTTGCAGAGCACAATCTTTACTTCCTGGTCCGGCTTGCCGAAAATATCAGAAAGTCCATAGAGGAAGACAGGTTCCTTGAATTCAAAAAGGAATTCCTTGAAAAATACGGTTGTAAGGACTGATACATGGATAACACAGTACAGAAAGGTCTTGAATACGGTATCTGTCCTTCGGCAGAGCGCTGCGGCGGCTGCTGCTACCAGGGCGTGGCCTACACAGACCAGATAAAGAATAAAGAAGGGGAGACCAGGGCATTTTTAAAGCAGAACGGGGTGGATCCGGCTCTGCTTCTTGGCATAGAAAGCTCCCCTTGCATATATCGCTACAGAAATAAGATGGAGTACACCTTCGGCAACGAGGTGAAGGACGGCCCGACTATCCTTGGGCTTCATGCCAAGAAGAGCTTTATTTCCATAGTTTCCACGGAAGACTGCAGGCTGGTGCATCAGGACTTCAACGAGGTGCTCAAGGCAACGCTTAAGTTTGCCCTGGAGCATGGCTACACTCATTACAATCAGAAGCTGCACACCGGTTTTCTGCGCAGCCTTATCTTAAGGCGCGGCGTAAGGACTAAGGAGCTGCTGGTAAACATCGTTACCAGTTCCGCGCAGGAATTCGATGAAGCTGGCTTTAAAGATATGATACTTGGGCTGCCTCTGGAGAATACTGTTGTGGGAATAATGCACACGGTAAACGACAACAAGGCAGACGCACTGATCGCAGACGAAGTTCGGCAGATATGGGGCAGATCCTGGTACAACGAAGAGATACTTGGTCTTAAGTTTAAGGTGGGCGCGTTCTCTTTCTTCCAGACCAATGTTGAGGCTGCAGAAAGGCTCTACAAAGACGCTATAGGCCTTATAGACGGTCTTGAAGGCAAGACCGTATACGATCTTTACTGCGGTACAGGCACCATGACTCAGGCCATGGCTTTAAAGGCTAAAAAGGCCATAGGCGTTGAGATCGTAGCAGAAGCTGTTGAGACCGCTAAGACATCCGCGGAGATAAACGGTCTTGATAACTGCGAATTCATCTGCGGAGATGTAGGCGCTGTGCTTTCTTCTATCCAGGAAAAGCCGGATGTGATAATGGTGGACCCGCCAAGGGCAGGAATAATGCCTAAGGCAATGCAGCAGATACTGTCCTACAGCGTGGATCAGATAGTCTACGTAAGCTGCAATCCAAAGACCATGGCCGGCAACCTGCACACCGCGCTGCTCAGCGGCTACAGGATAAAGCAGATAAAAGCTTACGATAACTTCAGTTTTACAAAGCATGTAGAAGCCGTAGCTCTACTTGAAAGAGCAGAATAACAGAAACCAAATTCTAATCAGCCCGGAACGGAGGCAGAGCATGAAAAACATAGGAAAGATCGTTGTCAGGATACTACTGATATTGCTGTGCATTATCGTAATTGCCGCAGGATACCTTCTGATATCACCCATGCTTATATCGGAAAACAACAACAAAGTAAGCGGGTCGGACAGCTGGATGTCCAAGGTGGACGGATCGCTGCTTATAAACCAGTTAGCTATACCTGGAACCCACGACAGCGCATCGGATAAAGTTCAGCTGGCTTTCTTCTCAAAATGCCAGAGCTCTTCCATTGCAGAGCAGCTGGAAAACGGTTACCGTTACCTGGATGTGCGCCTTGGAGTTCGCAAGGACGCTTTAGTGTTCTACCACGGTTTTTGCCGCTGCAGGACCTCCTGGCTTCCGTTTGCAAAGGATCTGGAACTATCCATGGTACTTGCAGACTGCTACGGCTTCCTTTCGGATCATCCGACTGAGACCATTATATTTGTTGTAAAAATGGAGCAGGGCAACGACTTTCTAAGCTTTGAGCAGCTTCTGGACAGCTATATAAAGAAGGCTCCGGACAAGTGGCTCCTTACCGATAAGCTACCTACCCTGGACGAGGCAAGAGGCAAGATAGTCCTGTTCAGACGCTACGCGGACGTGGCTCAGCTTGGCAAAGATTCTGGTATAGAAATAGACTGGCCGGATCAGGGCGGAAACGACGATGTAAGCCTTAACGCCATAGAAGTAAAGCAGCCGGCCTACACGCTGATAGTCCAGGACCGCTACAAGTACAGCACTAAGGACAAGTGGGCTGCATTCGAGGCGGGGCTCAAGCTGGAGAGCCAGGACGAGAACGTTCTTAAGCTGCACTTCCTCTCCACGAATGGCACACCCAAGTTTGGCCATCCGTATGGGTATGCCAAGGTGCTCAACAAGAACCTGCTTTCTGAAGATCTGAGCAATGCCGCAGCGCCCTGGATCATTACGGACTTTTCCACTTCCGGAATGGCAAAGCTAATCTACGATATCAATTTCAAATAGCGGAGAAAAGATGAGAGAACTCAATTGGGCAGTTATAGGCTGCGGAGTTATTGCAAACGAGATGGCAAACGCCCTGGCGCCGGAAGGCAGAAAGCTTTGCGGCATTGCAAACAGGACGCTTTCCAAGGCAGAAGCCTTTGCCAAGAAGTACAACGTTGCCAAGGTCTACAAAAGCTTTGACGAGCTTTACCAGGATCCTGCAGTAGATATAGTCTATATAACCACGCCTCACAACACTCATTACCGCTTTATAAAGCAGGCGCTCCTTGCTGGCAAGCACGTGCTTGCAGAAAAGTCAATAACGCTCAACATCAGGGAACTGGACGAGCTAAACGCCATTGCCGAAAGCAAAGGCCTCATCCTTGCGGAAGCCCAGACCATATGGCACATGCCGCTCTACAAAAAGCTCTGGAGCATCGTAGATTCCGGAGAGCTTGGAAAGGTGCAGATAATTAACGCCAATTTCGGAAGCTTTAAAGAATACGATATGTCCAACAGGTTCTTTAACATGGAGCTTGCAGGCGGTGCGCTTCTGGACATTGGCGTGTACGCGCTTTCTGCGGTAAGAAGCTTTATGACCTCCGCGCCGGATAAGGTCCTGAGCACTGAAAAGCCTTCTCCGACCGGGTCTGATGAGATGTCTGCCATTGCAATGTCCAACAGGGACGGGCAGCTTGCTGCAGTAACGCTTTCCATGCATTCCAAGCAACCAAAACGCATAATTATAAGCTGCGAAAAGGCATATATAGAGATAATGGAATACCCCAGAGCAGACAAAGCCGTTATCGTAGACGCCCAGACCGGAGAGCGCAAGGAAATAACAGAAGGGGAGCGCAGCAAGGCACTTTTATACGAGATACTGGATATGGAAAACGCGGCCGTATCCGGAGATAAGACCGCGCTTAAAACTGAACTTACAAGAGATGTTATGGATATCATGACAGGACTCAGAAAGGACTGGGGCCTGGTCTATCCGGAAGAGATCTAGAGCTTGTTTATATCGTTATCGTAAACGCGCTTTACAAGGAACAGGCAGACTATTGCGGAAAGTCCTTCAGCTATCGGGAAGGCTGTCCATACTCCGGTAACTCCCATAAACTTGGAGAGCACTATCGCAAGCGGTATAAGAACAACGATCTGGCGCATAGCTGTGGTTATCAAGGAGTTTATGCCGTGAGCCGTTGCCTGGAACAGAGTTCCGCTGATGATAGTGAACGCTGCAAACAGGAAGCCCCAGCTGATTATAGTAAGGCACTGGCGTCCGAGATCGTACATCTCAGCGTCTGCGTTGAATATTCCAAGCAGAGGGTCGGGGAGAAACTTGAACAGCAGCATTCCCACAAACAGTATGCTTGCAGCAATTATCAAAGCGTCCTTATAGGTCTCTGTAAGGCGCTTTTTGTTTCTGGCTCCGTAGTTGTAGCCCATGATAGGCATAACGCCCTGATTCATGCCGAATATTGGCATAAACAGGAAGGACTGCAGCTTGAAGTAAACGCCCAGAATACCGACCGCCGTATCTGAGAACGCAATCAGCACCTTGTTCAGGATCATAGTCGTAAAAGACATTATGGACTGCATTATTATGGACGGAAGTCCTACAGCAAATATGTCTCTTACTGTCTGGCCGTGGAACTTGAAACCCTTAAAGGAGATCTTGATGGGGAAGTTGCCGTGGATCATGAACAGGTAGGTAGCTATCATTGCAAAGAGCTGGCCGATTATTGTTGCGTAAGCAGCGCCTGCAACGCCCATGGCAGGAAGGCCGAACTTTCCGAAGATCATTATAGGATCCAGGATGATATTCGTTACAGCGCCAATAAGCTGGCAGACCATGGTGTATATCATGTTGCCGCAGCCCTGCATTATCTTTTCGCCTATCTGAGCGTTAAAGATAAATATGGAGCCTATCATAACTATGCGGAAGTATGTAGATCCGAGCTCTATAAGGGAAGCGTCCTGGGTAAACAGCCTGCAGAATGCGCCGGAGGCGAACAGTCCTATAAGGCAGAAAACTACCCACTCCAGGTTGGCAATTATAAGTCCGTGAGCCACTGCGTTCTCGGCATCAGCGTAGCGGTTCTCGCCGAGCCTTCTTGATATCAGGGACGATACGCCTATGCCTGTACCTACGTTTACAGATACGATTATCATCTGCGCTGGGTTTACCAGGGAAACTGCGTTAAGGGCTACCTTGGAGAGCTGCGCCACGTATATGCCGTCCACGATGTTGTACAGGGACTGCACAAGCATGGAGAACATGGCAGGCAGAGACATCCTTATTATGAGAGGCAGTATGGGGTCCGTTCCCATGCGCTGAGTGCGGTTTGCCTTCAC
>CADALS010000056.1 GCA_902788795.1 uncultured Eubacteriales bacterium
TAGCAACGTATTTGCGCTCCATAAGGGTGGAAACTATGGGAGCGTAGGTGCTCGGACGGCCTATGCCCTTTTCCTCCAGCTCTCTGATAAGGCTGGCTTCGGTAAAGCGGCTTGGCGGTTCTGTGGCGCGCTTTTCGTTGTTCAGATCTACGAATACAAGGTCCTGGCCCTCTTCCATTGCCGGAAGCGGCTTGTCCTTTTCTTCTGAACTGATGTTGTAGACCTTAAGGAAGCCGTCGAACTTCATGCGCCTTCCGGAGGCCTTAAGACCGTACATTCCGCAGCTGATATCCACAGACATGGAATCAAAGAGCGCCGGCACCATGCGGCTTGCAACGAACCTGCTCCATATAAGCTTGTAGAGCTTGAACTGGTCGGATGTAAGGGAGCTTTCCAGAGCCTCCGGGGAAAGGCCTACATTACTGGGCCTTATTGCCTCGTGAGCATCCTGGGTGTTCTGCTTCTTGTTGGAGAAGAAACCGCTTCCTACGTATTCTTTTCCGTAGTTTTCTGCTATAAGAGCTTTGCAGGCAGCGTCCGCCTGGGGATTGACCCTTACGGAGTCTGTTCTCATGTAGGTTATAAGACCCACCTGGCCCTGGCCTTTAACGTTAACGCCTTCATAAAGCTGCTGAGCTATGAGCATGGTCTTTTTAGGAGCAAATCCAAGCCTTACGGAAGCATCCTGCTGCATAACGCTTGTAGTGTACGGTGCGTAGGGCTTGGTGTTGGTCTCCTTAGCCTCTACTGCCTTTACCGTGTACTTGCCGTTCCTGAGATCCTCTGCTATCTTGTCCGCGTCTTCCTGCTTAGATATTGTGGCATCGTGCTTGTCGTCCGGGAAGACTACCTTTTTGCTGCCTATCTTGTCCAGCTTTGCAGTGAATGTAGTCTTTTTGAGCTTTGCAGGCGTGGAATCGTCCGTGGCAAGATCTGCGGATATCGCAAAGTAGGTCTTGGGCTCAAAATCGTCTATAAGAGCCTCTCTGTCGCAGATTATCTTAAGGGCAGCGGACTGCACTCTTCCTGCGGAAAGGCCTCTTGCGACCTTGCTCCAAAGGACGGGGCTTATGCCGTAGCCTACTACTCTGTCTATTACTCTTCTGCCCTGCTGAGCGTCCACAAGGTCCAGATCTATGGCGCGTGGGTGCTCCAGAGCCTCTGTTACCGCGTTCTTGGTTATCTCGTGGAACTCGACCCTGTTTGCCTTTTCGGCGGGGATATCCAGCAGGTTGCAGATGTGCCAGGAGATGGCTTCTCCTTCGCGGTCAGGGTCTGTTGCCAGGTAGACTTTATCGCTTTCGGAAGCTGCGGCTTTGAGCTCTTTTATAAGCTGAGCCTTGCCCCTTACATTTATGTATTCAGGTTCAAAATCGTCTTCTATCTTGACTCCCATGCGGCTTTTTGGAAGATCTCTGACATGGCCTACAGATGCCATTACCTTGTATTTGCTTCCCAGGAATTTGCCTATGGTCTTTGCCTTTGAAGGCGACTCTACTATGACTAATTTCTTCTTAGCTGCCATTACAGTCCTCTCGGTTCTATGATTTTCTCTATATAATTAATATTAAATGAAGCTTTTGTCAAGAAAAACTATAGCTGCCGCGCTAATTATTTTGCCATGTATATGCGCCGCCCCTGAGTAAATACGAGGCCCTTAAGTTCGAGCGCGGATGTAAGAAAGCTTGCAGTCCTAAGCTCCAGACCGGAATTTAAAGCTATCTCTTCTGCTGTTATACCTGGTGCTTCCAGCACGTTTCCGATGATTATCTTCTCTTCGTCTGTAAGGCGGTCTATAAGGCGCCTTAACCGTCCTGATCCTATGCCAAGCAGCTCCGGGACGGTCTCCAGCTCCATTATCGGAAATGCCCCGTCTGCTATAAGCTTGTTTACGCCAATGCTGTTTGGCTGGTTTATGTTGCCTGGAACGGCATACACATCCCTGCCTTGCTCCAGGGCCAGTTTTGCAGTTATCATAGAGCCGCTTTTTATGGCGCCTTCCACCACCACGACGCTTTTGGCAAGGCCGCTTATTATGCGGTTGCGCTGAGGAAAATGCCCGGGAAGGCCTTCTGTTCCGGGTTCGTATTCCGTAAGCATGAGCCCGCAGGATGCTATTTTTGCGTAAAGCTGACGGTTAGAGCCCGGAAAGCACACATCCAGACCTGTTCCAAACACGGCAACGGTGCCCATGCCGCTCTCCAGGCAGCCCCAGTGAGCCGCCGAATCTATACCCTCTGCCATGCCGCTTACCACCGGAATGCCGCAGCCCGCCACTCGCTTTGCAATTTCTTTGGCTGCCCATCTCCCATATGGGGAACAGCGCCGGGTGCCGACTATAGCTACAGCAGGCTTGTTTATTAGGCTCAGATCTCCTTTGTAGTAGAGCCTTAGAGGCGGGTCTTTTATGCTCCGAAGATGCGCCGGGTAATCTGCATCGTCTATCCTTAAGATATCCATATCCATTGTTTTTCCTCCTATTTCGGCATGCCGTCAGAAAACCTGTACTGCAAGGCTTCCAGCACGTGGTCTTCTTTTATGCTTGCGCTGCCGTCTATGTCCGCTATGGTCCTGGACAGCCTCAGGATCCTGTGGTAGGACCTTGCAGAAAGGTCCCACTTTTCGAATGCGTCCTTAAGGAGCTTTTCCGCCGGGCGCTCCGGAACACAGATCAGCTCTGTCATTTTAGGTCCCAGGGCGGCATTGTACCTAATATCCAGGCATGCGTATCGCTCCGCCTGCATTGCTGCGGCACGTTCAACGCCCTCCCGCAGAGCTTCGGTCCCTGTAGGTCTTAAGGATCTTCCTGGCGCAAGATCCTTGTAGACCACGCGCTCTACGCTTATCTGAAGATCTATCCTGTCCAGGAACGGTCCGGATACCTTGCCTATATAACGCTTGCGCTCGCTGTCAGAGCAGGTGCATGGCCGCACGGGGTCTCCCCAAAAGCCGCAGCGGCAAGGGTTCATGGCAGCCACCAGCATGAATCTGGAGGGGTAAGCAAACCTTCCGTTCACCCTGTTTATGACCACGTAGCCGTCCTCCATGGGCTGCCGCAGGGCGTCCAGCGTTCCCGAAGCGAATTCCGGGAGCTCGTCCAAAAGCAGCACGCCTCTGTGCGCCAGGGATATCTCCCCCGGCCTTGGAATGCTTCCGCCTCCTACTAAAGATGACACCGAAATGCTGTGATGCGGCGCCCTGAAAGGCCTTGCGCTGATGCAGGAAAGCTCGTCCTTAAGAAGGCCTGCAACGCTGTAGATCTGCGTGACCTCCAGCTTTTCATCCGCGGTCAGCGGAGGAAGCAGCCCCGGTATGCGCTTTCCTATCATTGTCTTGCCAACGCCCGGAGGGCCTGTCATAAGCATTCCGTGCATGCCTGCCGCGGCTATCTGGGCAGCCCGCTTTACAGCCTCCTGACCCTTTATATCCGAAAAGTCCAGCACACCGGACTCAGCGCATGCTGCTTCTTCTGTCCTTATACATGGCGGTATAAGATCAAAACCGGCTACGTGGTCCGCGACCTGCCTTAAAGACGTTGCCGGGTGCAGGTCTATCCCGTGCACCAGCATAGCCTCTTTAATATTTCCCTCCGGCAGGATAACGTGCTTTACCCCGTGCTGCTTAAGCCCTATCACCATTGGCAGCACGCCGTCCACGGCAACTATGCGGCCGCTGAGGTTAAGCTCTCCAAGGAAGGCCGTTCTTCCGTCCTCCAGGTCTTCCATATCCCTTCCGGGCCTTATAAGGCCGCTGCATATAAGAAGGCCTATCGCTACCGGAAGATCGTAGTGGCTACCGTCTTTTCTGCGGCTTGCAGGCGTAAGATTGGCTGTTATGCGCCGCAGCGGAAAATCGAATCCGCAGTTTTCCAGCGCGGATCTTATCCTGTCCCTAGCCTCCTTTACGCTCTGGCTCCCAAGGCCCACTATGCTGAAGTTAGGAAGTCCGCCTTCCACATCCACCTCTGCCCAGCAAAGCTCCCCCGACAACCCGAAAACACTTGATGTTAGTACCCTTGCGTACATCTATACCTCCCCGAACGCGTTTTTTATATGCCTTGCAAATATGCCTTTATCAGTGTGCAGCACCTCTATTATATCCAGACTTGGCTGCAGCATCGTAAACCTGCGGTTCCTCAGCAGAAAGACCTCTGCGCAGCGCCTCATCTTGTGCTGTTTTTCCCTGTCCACAGCCTGGCACGGAAGCCCAAAGTCAGTGTTCCGCCTGGTCTTTACCTCTATGAATGCCAGTATATTGTGTCTGCCGTCTATTGCTATAATGTCTATCTCCCCTATCTTGCAGCTGAAATTTCGCAGCAGCACGCTGTAGCCTTCGCGGTCCAAAAGCTTGCAGGCAGCGTCTTCTCCGGCATCTCCTATCTTGCGTTTTCTTGTTCTCCTGTCCGTTTCCATTTATCCACCTTTGTTACCTTATTTTGCCAGCTAATGATAACAAAAAACAGCCGCTTTGTAAACGGCTGTGCTTAAAGTCTGTGCAAAACAGCGTTTCACTACCTGCCCTTGAGCATCATTGTAATAAGATCGCAGGCAATACGGGCTGTTTTATCCCTTTCGTCCAGTATAGGATTGACCTCCACAAGGTCCAAAGCCAATAGCTTTCCGGATGCGGCAATGGCGCTTGCTATCTCAAAACCGTCGGACAGAGAGAGCCCGCCGGGAACCGGAGTTCCAACGCCCGGGGCTATCCTTGGATCCATGGAGTCTATGTCGTAGCTTACATGTATGCCCTCGGTGCCTTCGGAAGCTATCCTGATGGCTTTTTCTATGCAGGCGCCTATGCCCTGCTCTGCAACGTCCTCCATTGTAAAGACAGTTACTTCAGCCTCTTTGAGCTTCACCCATTCCTGGGGCTCTATATCCCTGCCGCCTATGATGACTACCTTTTTGGGGTCCACTGTGTAGATAGGACTTCCGAAATCCAAAAGGCAGTCCGGCCCCAGCCCGCACACTGCGGAAAGCGGCATGCCATGCACGTTTCCGGAAACTGTGCTTTTATCATCGTTGAAGTCCGCGTGGGCATCCACCCAGATAACGCCTATATTCTTATAAAAGGACGATGTGGCGGAAACGGAACCTGCTGCTAGGCTGTGGTCCCCACCGAGGCACAGCGGCACCATGCCGCGCCTGAGCGCATCTGTACACTCCCTGTGCACGCGCGCGTTCAACTCCGTAATATCCTCGTAATAGCGCATGTTGGGAAGGCTGCGTCCTCCTTTAAGAGGCAGAAGATCGCCTTCATCCTCCCAGCTTATGTCCTCTGTATCAAGAAGGTCCGTGAGCCCTGCGTAGCGAATGGCACCCGGCCCCATATTTACGCCTTTTTTAGACGCGCCAAGATCCAGCTGCACGCCTATGATATCTATCATTTTGACGCCTCCGAAGGATAGATCATGCTTATTTTTTCAGATTCCACAGCAGCCTGGATAAGAGCCTCGCAGTCCAGCTTGCTTTCGGATTCGAGGATCTTTTCCAGCTTGGGCTTAGTTACAGGGTGCTTGGGCAGGAAGACCGTGCAGCAGTCTTCGTAGGGCTGGATGGAGGTCTCAAAAGTGCCTATCTCCCTTGCTATGTCCATGATCTGGGTCTTGTCCATAGCGATAAGAGGCCTCATTACAGGAAGACTTACTGCAGCGTCTGTTACCACAAGGGCTTCTGCGGTCTGGCTTGCTACCTGGCCCAGGTTTTCTCCTGTTATAAGCATCATGCAGCCGTTGTCTTTAGCTATGCGCTCAGCTATCTTCATCATAAAGCGGCGGACAAGTATGGTGGTCTCGTCCTCCGGGCAGTTCTGAACTATCTGCTCCTGTATAGGAAGCAGGTTGATGCTGTGTATGCGGAGCCTCCCGGTGTACATGGTGAGTATCTCTGCCAGCTCCTTGACCTTTTCCCAGGCACGTTCTGATGTGTAGGGATAGGAATGGTAGTGAACAGCCTCCAGGACCATGCCCCTGTGTGCCATAAGGAAGCTTGCAACAGGAGAATCTATGCCGCCGGAGAGCAGCACCAGGCCCTTGCCGTTTGTCCCCAGAGGGAGCCCTCCGAAGGCCATGATCTTCTGCTCGTAGATGTACGCAAAGTTGCGGCGCACGTTTACGAAAAGCAGTGCCTCGGGATCGTGCACGTCTACCTTAAGGACCTTGCAGCCCTTAAGCACGCAGGCGCCTATCTTCTTTGCGATCTGCGGGCTTTCAACCGGGAAGGTCTTGTCTGCGCGCCGTGCCTCTACCTTAAAGGTCTTGATGCCCCGGCTTTCAATAAAGCCCATCATGATGTCCACAGCGGCTGCGCCTATCTCAGCCAGAGCGTCTTCTGCGGACAGTCCTTCTATGTTGATCTCTGTTGCAGGGCTTATGGAATCAACGCCGAACACGCGGCCCACGCGCTTTAAGACCTCTTCCGAAGAGACCTCCAGCGGCGTGCGCACAAATATAAGGCCCTCTACGCGGTCTGCGCTTATGCCTTCTATATCCTTGAGCACCTTCCTTATGCGCTGCACAAGCATGCGTTCAAAATAGGGCTTGTTCTGCCCCTTAAGAGCCACCTCTCCGCAGCGGACTATGTATACTTTTTCTTCCTTGTTGACCATTTGAATTTCCTGTTACTTTTTCTTTTTGAAAGCGTTTCTAAGGCGCCTCTGCCCTGCAACGTAGGCGGACAGCTTGTCCATTACAATATCCATCTCTTCTTTTGTGTTTTCTGCGCTGAAGGAAAAACGCACTGCGCCTTCTATCTCCTCCGGCTTCAGCCCCATGGCAGACAGCACGTGGCTGCCCTTGTCCTTGGAACTGCAGGCAGAACCTGTGGAAACGTATATCTCGTCCTGCTCCAGCTGATGCAGCAGCACCTCTGCCCTGCAGCCCACAAAGCTTACATTAAGGACAGAGCTGCAGCCGTCCTCCGGCGAATTTATAACCACATCCGGGATGCCATTAAGGATGCGGTCCCTAAGATAGTCCCTTGCTTCAAAGCGCTGCGGCTTTATAAGCTCCGCTGCCGCGCCAAAGCCCAGTATAGCGGGAACGTTCTCTGTTCCGGACCTGAATCCTGCCTCCTGGCCGCCTCCATAGATGAGCGGCGGAATATGCACGCACTTTTTTACATACAGCGCGCCTATGCCTTTAGGACCGTGCACCTTGTGGGCAGAAACGCTGAGCATGTCCACACCAAGCTTTGCCGCATCCAAAGGCAGCTTGCCATAGCTCTGCACGCAGTCAGAATGCAGAAGAGGCCTTGCGATGCCGTTCTTTTTTGAGAATTCGGAAAGAACAGAAGCTATTTCTTCCACAGGGAATATGGCGCCGGTCTCGTTGTTTACATGCATTACGCTTACAAGTATGGTATCAGCTGTGAGCGCCTGCCTGAAAGCTTCCATGTCCAGGGATCCGTCCCTGCGCACAGGAAGCAGAACTATGTCCGCGCCTTTGCTTTTAAGCGCGTCCAGGCAGCGAAGAACAGCTGGATGCTCCACAGCTGTGGATATTATCCTTTTGCCCTGCTTTTTTCTGGCCTCCCAGGCTCCGAAAATGGCTGTGTTGTCGCTTTCTGTGCCTCCGGAAGTAAAGAAGACTTCCTGCTCGGATGCGCCGATGCTTTTAGCTACGCTCTTCCTTGCCGCCTTTACAGCTTTTTCTGCATCCAGTCCAAGCCTGTAAAGCGTGGACGGGTTTCCGAAACCTTCTATAAGGGCTTCTGTCATTGCCTTTACGACCTGCGGGTATGTTTTTGTGGTTGCGCTGTTATCTAAATAGATCATAAATACTTTCCGTGCAAAACGCAAATTAAGGCCCGCATTGCTGCGGGCCTAAGCTGCTATTTTGCGTAATCTACAGCTCTTGTTTCTCTTATCACGTTGACCTTTATCTGGCCGGGGTATTCCAGCTCGCTTTCTATACGCTTGCTGATATCCCTTGCAAGCATAGGCATGGAATCGTCTGAGACCACATCCGGCTTGGCTATGATGCGTATCTCGCGGCCTGCCTGGATAGCGTAGGAGCTTTCGACTCCCGGTGTGGTGTTGGCGATCTCCTCCAGCTTCTGGAGCCTCTTGATGTAGGTATCCAGAGTTTCCCTTCTGGCGCCGGGCCTTGCTGCGGAAAGAGCATCCGCTGCTGCTACAAGAACAGCCTCCGGGCTCTTGGGCTCGTAATCACCGTGGTGAGAAGCCATACCGTTGATAACTGCCTCGGACTCCTTGTACTTGCGCAGAACTTCTATACCAATGTCTACGTGAGTGCCCTGGATCTCGTGGTCTAAAGCCTTGCCTATATCGTGGAAGAGTCCAGCCCTCTTTGCAAGAGCAACGTTCATTCCAAGCTCTCCGGCCATAAGGCCTGCCAGGTGTGCAACT
>CADALS010000057.1 GCA_902788795.1 uncultured Eubacteriales bacterium
GATATCTCCGATGATGTTCATGATCTCGGAAACGTTGGGCCTTGGACGGCGCTTGTCTATGATAGCGATTGGAACTCCCAGAGGCTCAGCAAGGTCTCTTGCCCTCTTAACAGAGCCGTGGTCCGGGGAGACGATAACAAGATCGTCTGTCTTGTGATCCTTGAAATACTCTACAAAGATAGGAACGCCAAGCAGGTGGTCTGTGGGGATGTTGAAGAATCCCTGGATCTGGGAAGCGTGCAGGTCCATGGTTATGACTCTGTCTGCGCCTGCTACCTGGATGATGTCTGCAACAAGCTTAGCCGTGATAGGATCTCTGGCCTTTGCTGTGCGGTCCTGCCTGCCGTAGCCGTAGTAAGGGATAACTGCGTTGATCCTGCCTGCGGAAGCCCTCTTCATAGCATCGATCATGATGCAAAGCTCCATCAGGTTGTCGTTTACGGGATCGGATGTAGACTGGATGATGTAGCAGTCCTTGCCTCTTACGCTCTCGCCGATGTTAATGGCTATCTCGCCGTCGGAGAACTTCTTTACGGAAGCAGCTCCAAGGGGCTTGCCGATGATCTGTGCGATCTCTTCTGCAAGAGGATGATTGCCGTTGCCCGCGAATATCGCGTAGTCTTTGTAAAATGCGCTCATAATTCACCTTTCCGCTATATCTAAAAAATAATTATTGCCTGTTTTTCTGCGGCGCCGCTGAGCCGGCTGCTATTTGAGCAGGTCCGGGTTTGCCGTTACCTTGCACACGCTGCCGGTATCGTCGTAGTGGAAGATGGGAAAGTAACTGCCTATCTTCTTGACCTCTCCGTGGCCTGCCACTATAACAACGCCCACGCCTGCGGTCTTGGCGTCGAACTCGCGGAGCATGTCCTCCATGCCCTTTACCGAGCCGCCGCCCCGCATAAAATCGTCTATGATTATTGCCTTGGAGCCCGGCTTTACCGCGCGTTTGGACAGGCTCATCTTCTGTATCCTGTCCGCGGAGCCGGAGAAGTAGTTGATGCTTATGGTAGAGCCCTCGGAGACTTTGGCCTCGCGCCTTATTACCACCAGCGGCATATCCAGAAGCCTTGCGGTCTCCATTGCAACGCCTATGCCCTTGGTCTCTACGGTAACTACCATGTCCGCGTCGGTAGCCGCAAAGTGCCTTGCGAATATGCGGCCCGCAAGAGTCACGAACGCCGGATCTGACATCAGATCCGTGGTGTAGATAAAGCCGCTGCCCAGCACTCTGTCCGGGTCCGCCAGTTCCTGGCTGAACTTTATCAGCTGGGGAGCCGCAAGCTCTGCGCTTATGTAGGGCACGTAGCGCACGCCGCCTCTGGCTCCGGATGTGGTCTCCACGTAGCCCAGGCCCGTGGATTCAGCCGCCTCTCTTACTATCTGCAGGTCCTCTGAAATGCTGGATTTTGCGCAGCCGAACTTCTCGGCAAAGTAGCCGAGAGGAAAGTCCTTGTTGGGGTTTTCGGTAAGGATCTGCGTAATAACGCAGGCGCGCTGAGCCCTTTTCACTGCTTGTTACCTTTCTCCAGTATCATCTCGCCGACGCGGTAGATATCTCCCGCGCCCATGGTTATGACAACGTCTCCCTCCTTGGCGTTTGCCAGGACGTAGTCTGCCATCTCGTTAAAGTCCGGTATGAACTTAACGTCCTTGCCGGGATGGCGTGCCATTATGTCCTCGGCAACTGCGCTGGAGGAGAGCTTGTAGATATTCTTTTCTCTTGCCGCGTAGATCTCAGCAAGGCATACCGCATCTGCATCCTCGAACGCGTCCGCGAACTGGTCCATAAGGGCCAAGGTCCTTGTGTAGGTGTGCGGCTGGAAGAGGCACCAGACCTTCCTGTGCGCAAGCTTTTGGGCTGCCGCCAGGGTGGCCTTGATCTCTGTGGGATGGTGTGCGTAGTCGTCAACTATGGTAAAACCATTGACTTTGCCTATTATATCGAACCTTCTCTGGGTTCCGGTGAATGCCTCCAGGGTAGCCTTGATGGTGTCTATATCAACGCCAAGCGTCATGCAGGCCGCAATGGCTGCAAGGCTGTTGGCTACGTTGTGCTCTCCGGGAACAGAAAGCGTTATCTTGTCCACGAAGCCGCTCTTGTTGAACAGGTCGTAGGACGGATGTCCGTTGGAATCGAAGGCTATGTTGAGAGCGTAATAATCGCTGTACTCGTTGAAGCCGAAGGTAACAACATTGCACTTAAGGCCGTCTATAACGGACTTTACGAAGGGGTTGGCATCGTAAGCAATGACTGTGCCGTTTTCCGGAACCGCGGAAGCGAACTTATCGAATGACCTTGCAATGTGGTAGATGTCCTTGAAGTAGTCCAGGTGGTCCGAATCTATGTTGAGTATTATCTCCATAGTCGGGCGCAGGTCCAGGAAGTTGTCCATGTATTCGCAGGCCTCGGAGACTATTATGTCGTGGCCGCCTACGCGCACGTTTCCGTGAAGCTCGTTGAGTATGCCGCCTACCAGTATGGTGGGATCCTTCTTTGCTCTTTCGAGTATGAGGGATACCATGGAGGTGGTAGTGGTCTTGCCGTGAGTGCCGGATACCGCTATGGATACAGGGTATTCGTCCATCAGCATGCCCAGAGCCTCAGACCTTGGAATTACAGGAATTCCGAGCTCCTTAGCCCTTTTGATCTCCGGGTTTTCCATGGAGACTGCGCTGGAGTAGACCAGAAGGTCCGCGCCTTCCACGTTCTCCGCAGCATGGCCTATGCTTACCTTTATGCCTTCTTTTTCGAGCATATCGGTAACGGTGCTGGCCTTCATGTCGGAGCCGGAAACCTCCACTCCGCGGTCGTTCATGACCTGGGCTATTCCGGATACGCCGATGCCGCCTATGCCTAGAAAATGAATGTGTTTATACGATTTAAGATCCATTTTGTCCTCTGTGCTTATATATTCTTATCCGTCCGCCAAAGTGCGGGCCGGCTGTTTACAGTCCGAGCAGCTGAGCTACGCGCTGCTTCATGTCCTGGCGCTTAATGGCCTCCTTGTGTATGACCTTGCGTGCCTTGAGGTTCTTAAGGCCTTCGGGCACGGGTGCGCCAGTCTCCTTGTTGAGGAGCTCTATGGTCTCGAAGGGGTCCGCGCCCTGCTCAAGACCTATGCTTTCCGCTATGGAAGCCGCGAACTTGTAGGGGCTTGCCGTAGACGCTATGAGCGCAGGCGTCCTGTCCCCTGTCTTTTCCGCGTAGTCCTTCCATACCTTGTAGCCCACAGCGGTGTGGGTGTCCATAAGGTAGTGCTCGTCTTTGTAGAGCTTTCCTATGGCGCTTTCTATCTCTGCCTCGTCCGCGTAGCCTGCGGAGAACAGAGCGTCCAGGCCCTTCTTTACCTGATCCCCTACGGTGTACTTGCCGCAGTCCGCCAGCTGGTCCATAAGGCTCCTTACCTCCGCGGGATCCCCGCCTGCCAGGTGGTAGAGCAGCCTTTCCAGGTTGCTGGAGATGAGTATGTCCATGGACGGGGAGTTGGTAATGTAGAACTCCCTGTTGGCGTCGTAAACGCCTGTGTTTATGAAATCCGTAAGGACTTTGTTCTTATTGGACGCGCAGATGAGCCTTCCCACAGGCACACCCATCTGCTTTGCGTAGTATGCGGAAAGTATGTTTCCGAAGTTTCCGGAGGGCACACAGATATTGACAGGGTCTCCTGCTTTTACTGCGCCCCTGGCCACCAGCTGCGCATAGCCCCACACGTAGTATACTATCTGCGGCAGCAGCCTGCCTACGTTCATGGAGTTGGCAGCGCTGAAGGTGTAGCCCTTTGCAGCCATCTTTTCCGCAAGCTCCGGGTCGTTAAGTATCTGCTTCTGGGTGGTCTGAGCGTCGTCGAAGTTGCCCATGATAGAGAACACGTGGGCGTTGCTTCCGCTTGCCGTGCGCATCTGCTGCTCCTGGACAGGGCTTACCGCGCCGTCCGGGAAGAAGACCACTATCTGGGTGCCGGGAACGTTCTCAAAGCCCTTAAGAGCCGCGGTACCAGTATCTCCGGAGGTGGAGACCAGTATGACTACGGTCTTTTCCTCCCCTTCCTTTCTGATGCTTTCGGTAAGAAGCCTCGGCATCAGCTGAAGGGCCATATCCTTAAAGGCCGCTGTTGGGCCATGGTAGAGCTCCAGGAAGTAAGCGCCGCCGGCTTTAACCACGGGAACTATCTCCTTTGCGGAGTACTTGCCATCGTATGCGCCGTCTATGCAGGCTTTGAGCTCCTGGGCGGAAAACTCCGGCAGGTAAGGCGCAAGCACCTCCTGCGCAAACTCCTTGTAGGAGAGCTTTGAAAGGCGGCTCCAGTCTGCGTCCAGCTTGGGAAAGCTCTCCGGAACGTAAAGTCCCTTATCGGAGGCAATGCCTTTTATTATAGCCTGGCAGACGTTCATCTGAGGGGCAAGGCCCCTTGTGCTTTTGTAGTTCATCGTTTGCTCCTTTCGTATAAAGGATCAGGCATGCATAGCCTTTTCTATGCGCTGAGCTACCTTTTCTTTGCCCATTATCTGCTGCACCGTCCAAAGATCCGGGCTGTTTGCCCTGCCTGTAACGGCTATCCTTATGACGCCGCTCACGTGGCCCACGTGGCCCTTGTAGGCGTCCGGGTTCTTCTTGTAGTCCTTGGGTTTTACCGCGTAGCCAAGGTCTGCGGTTATGCCGCGCACCTTTTCGAACCAGGCGGAGTTGTCGTCCGCGGGATCGTAGCCTGCAATGTAGCGGGCAAGGATCTCCTTGCGGTCCTCCGCGCTGACCTCTGCTGGCCATTCGGACTCGTACTCAAAGGTATCGTCGAAGAAGTACTTTATGAAGGCGAATATCTGCTGAGCGTAGATCAGGTCTTTTCTGGGCTTTTCGCCGCCGCGGTCTATATCGAAGACCTTAAGCAGCATGTCCTTGTTGTCTGCAAGCAGCTTGTACTTTGCCTGGTCGAACTCCTTTGCCCAGCCCAGCATGAAATCGTAGATCTCTGCAGCGCTCTTCTTTGCCAGAACGTCCTTGGATACGTCGTTCAGCTTGTTGATATCGAACAGCGTGCCGGAATCGCTCATCTTCTCCGTGGAGAAATGAAACTCGTTGTAATCCGCCAGCGGGTTGGCAATGCGCCACTCCTCGTAGTCGGAGCAGAGTATGGTGAGCAGGTATTCCCTGACTGCTTCGGGGAAGTAGCCGAGTTCTTTATAGTAGGACAGGCCGAGCTCCGGGTCCTTGCGCTTTGAAAGCTTGCGCTTCTGGCCGGTGGTCTCGTCTATCTTCATGAGCACTGTGTTGTGGCAGTAGAGGGGAACGTCCCAGCCCATGGCTGCAAACAGCTGCACGTGTATGGGCAGGCTGGCCATCCATTCTTCGCCCCTTACCACTACGCTGGTGTGCATAAAGTGGTCGTCCACGACGTGGGCAAAGTGGTAGGTGGGAAGGTCGTTCTTCTTGAGTATTACTACGTCCTGGATGTTTTCAGGCATGGAGATCTCACCGCGGATGGCATCGCGCACGGTAAAGTAGCGGGAGGCGTCGCCCTCAGAGCGGAATCTGATAACGTAAGTTTCGCCTGCCGCTATGCGGGCCTGGATCTCCTCGAAGCTAAGATCCCTGTGCTTTGCGTACTTGCCATAGATGCCCGGATCAAGCTTGGCAGCGCTCTGCTCTTCCCTGATCTGAGCGATCTCTTCCTCGCTCATAAAGCAGGGGTAAGCCTTGCCTTCCGCCACGAGCTTCTTTACGCAGGCCTTGTATATGCGGCTGCGCATGCTCTGCCAGTAGGGGCCGTAGGAACCGGTCTCTCCTGCGCTGGGCTCCACATTGCTTGGCCTGCAGCCGGGCTTGTCCGCTTTGCAGGCGCCTTCATCGAAATTGATGCCGAAATAGCTGAGAACGTCCAGAAGAACAGGGACAGCGCCTTCTACCTCGCGCTTTTCGTCCGTGTCCTCTATTCGAAGATAGCAGACTCCGTTGCTCTGGTGAGCGAGCCTTTCGTCCACCATGGCTCCGTACAGGTTGCCCAGGTGGATGAAGCCTGTTGGGCTTGGCGCCAGCCTTGTTACCTCCGCGCCTTCCGGCAGCTGCCTTTTGGGGTAGAGAGCCTCGAGATCCTCCGGTGTCTGATCTATGTCCGGAAAGAGAAAGTCTGCAAGTTTTTTATAGTCCATAAGTTTTCCTTGATAAGATTATTTGTTGAACGATATCCGCGGATCTGTCCGGAATGTTTTGCGGACCACGCGAAAACCGCAGCATCTTCCGATGCCATTGTTCATTATAACAGATTATCGGAGAAATAACAGAGGGCAAAACGAATAATCAGCACATATGAGCAATCTAAATAATGATTCTGAATGCCAGCTTTCGGGCTGTTTTCCTGCATCGGGCAAGTGTGAGAGGCCGGGCGCGCCCGCGCCAGCGCATACACTGGACAAGGACGTGCGGCCGAGCCTGCCGGCATCAGCGCCCATTGCGCAAGACCTTACAAAAAATATTTGGCCAATTTCTAAAAAAACAGTGGACAAAACACAAAACTATCTGTATAATTCAAATGTTCCGCTTACGCGGGCCAACTTAATACGGTGCCTTGGTCAAGTGGTCAAGACGCTAGCCTCTCACGCTGGAATCAGGGGTTCGACTCCCCTAGGCACTACCAAATGAAAACCCACCGTCAGGTGGGTTTTTCAGTTGGCAGTGCTTTACTACAGGGGGAGTCGAACCCCTGGCTCGGCATTAATGCAACGCACGCCCTACCTGGCAGCTCTGTTTTCAAATATTCGGACAGTTCGGGCATTTCAAGGCATCAGAGACAACATAATTACCAGTTATTACCAAGCATTTAGCCATCCGGACGCGTTTTTGCCCTCAAAACAGGCTGATCTGCCTCTAAAGTCGTGCAAAACGCCCCAGATCAAGGCAATTCTCATAGACTTTGTTGTCTCGAAGCCTGTTTTTAGCGCCAAGAGTCAATTTTTCTGAAAACAGGGCTTCAAACTATATTCTTGCGCACAGATATTCTTGGAGCAATGCGTCCACTTCGGACTCGACAGGATCGTATGAATCATTCATTTCATTGCAGATCCAGGCATAATAGCACATAATCGCCCCAATGAAAGATGTGAGGATCTCTTCGATCGTCAGTTTTTCTCGCACGGGAAGACGCAAACTGGGAATTTTCGCGGGATCTTTGAACTCAGGATAAGAATCGACATCAGGCCAGTAGAACAAATAACCCGCATGTTTACCATCTCTTCTGATCAGATATTTTTTATATTCAAAATCCACCCAAAATGTGATCGGAACACGATAATTGTTCTCTATCCATTCAACAAACGCACATAATTCAGACTTAAGCGTTTCAGGGATCTTTTTATCAAAACCGATATTGAATCCCGGCTGTATTTCTTCTGATACTGACAGATCTACTGTCTGAGCCCGGACCCAGATACTATTTTGAGAAATATTCATCTTCAGCCCTCTGTTTCTCATACATCAGTATTAGGTCTTTATTTCATCGTTTAATTGTCCTCCAGGAACCTGAGATCCTCTGCGGTTATGGTCTGGATCTCCTCCATGGTGGCCTCTTTATACTCCGCCAGCCTGTTTGCCTGGTTGGTGATCATCTTTTCGAAGCAGTTCCTTACGGCGCGGCCGTTTCCGAAGCTCTCTGTCCTGGCCTCGTAGACCCTGCGGAAATAGTCCTTAACAAGGTCCTCTGCGTCTTCCGCCAGATCGTACTGATTCTTTTTGCAAAGGCTTTTGAATATCGCGTAAAGCTGCTCCGGGTCGTAGTCCGCAAACTCTATGAACCTGTTGAACCTGGACTTGAGCCCCGGATTGGACTCTATAAAGGTCTGCATAAGGCTCTTGTAGCCCGCCACGATAACGATAAGGTCGTCCCTGTGGTCCTCCATTTCCTTGAGCAGCGTGTCGATCGCCTCCTGGCCGAAAACATCGCGCTCGCTGCTGAGCATGTAGGCCTCGTCTATGAACAGCACGCCGCCCATGGCCTTATCTATGACTCCATGCGTTTTGATGGCAGTCTGGCCAACGTAGCCGGCGACCAGCCCTGCTCTGTCCACCTCTACCAGGTGGCCTTTTGAGATCAGGCCAAGCTCTTTGTAGACCTTGGCGACTATCCTTGCCACCGTAGTCTTTCCGGTGCCGGGGTTTCCTGTAAACACTAGGTGGTAGGATAACGGGAACACCTTAAGGCCCCGCCTCTTCCTTATGGCCTGTATCCTTGCAAAGTTTACTATGCTCCTGATCTCCGACTTGACGTTCTCCAGGCCTACCAGCTCGTCCAGCTCTTTAAGGGATTCCGGGTCCTTGCCCTCCCCGCC
>CADALS010000058.1 GCA_902788795.1 uncultured Eubacteriales bacterium
TCTGGTCTTGGAGTTGAAGGGACCTCTGTAAATGCACAGTCTGAAAATGCTCTGACCTTCATCGATGATCTTCATCGCGGAATTTTCCATGTACTTGTAGTTGCTGAGTATGGTGTGGATGACAGGCATCATGGCTCTGCCGTAAGGTGTGAGCTCTACTTTTCCGCCCTTGACATGCTTAAAAAGGTTGGTGCCAAGCTCGTCTTCCACCTTTTTGATCTGCCTTGAAACAGAGGACTGGGATACATGGATCTGCTCGGCAGTTTTATAGTAACTTAGGTTGTTCGCAACTGCGACAACCGTCTCAAAATACTTTATCTCCATAGTTTTCCTCCACACATCCCTTATTATAACAAAAAAGCCGGAGCATTTCTACTCCGGCTTGTCCGTTTGTAGGTTTTAATTTAGTGACCGCTGCCTGCTGTCCTTACATTGTCTTCCGGATCTGTATGGACATACATTTTGCTGAGGCGTGGACGCGGACCCGGCTTCCTGGGTTCAGGGACATTGCCTTCCATGGCCTTTGTCCTGTGGAGCTTGACGCCGTTCTTTTCCAGTATTGCCTGGAGCTTTTTAACGTCTACGTGGAGCAGATCTGTGCCTTCCTTGATAGCAAGCGCAGCTGCTGTTCCTGCAGCTTCTCCTGTAAGAACGCATGCCGGTATGAATCTCATGATAGCCCAGCCGCGGCCTTCTGCGGATACCATTCTTCCGGCTGCAGCAACGTTGGTGAGCTTGTCTGTTATGAGGCCCTGGTAGGGGAACTCGTATACAGTTGCAGGCTTATCCAGAGATGCAATTACGCAGCCTATGGAGTCTTCTATGTGGTATTCGCCGTCGTACTTCAGCTGGTCGTTTCCTATGAGCCTTCTGGTCATGCGGAACTGCGGGATCGTAGGCATGGAGATCATGCAGAACTCCGGGGACTGATGCTTTTTGAGGAAGTCAAGCGCAAGGCCTCTGGAGAGCCTGATGTACTTGTTTACGCCTTCGGAAGTTGTGCCGTAGCAGGTAAGGTCTTCCTTGTCGTCTCCGGCTCCGCCGCTTGGAACAAGGCCCAGCCAGCGCAGCGGGGTAACATGCATCATGTCGTGAGCCTCAAGGCCTTCTTTTATCATGTTGAAATCCAGCTCGTGGAACCAGTGGGAGACTATCGTAGGAAGAGTCTCGGTATCGGCTCCTGCTCTGAACAGAAGGTCCGAATCTCCGGAAGCGTCTATGAACATCTTTGCCATGTAGGCTGTTCTTCCGGATTTGTTCTCTACGACTATACCTTTTACAGTTCTGCCTTCCATGATGGGTTCGGAGAAGACTGTATCGAAGACAACGTCTATGCCTTCGTTTTCCGTGAACTCATCCAGGGCAAGAACTGCAGCAGGGATGTTGAAGTTAGACATGTAGCGCTCGCTGTCTTTGGGAGCGGTGTCCGGCTTGCTTCTCCAGACTTCCGGAAGGTTGTCGTAGCTGTATTTGATGCATACATGCAGAAGCTCTTCAGCAAGTCCTCCGTAAACTTTGTTGCCATTGCCGTCGTCTATAGGAAGGTAGACGCAGACGTGGCCCATGGTGGCAAGTCCGCCCAGAGCTATGGTCTTTTCTATCAGTGTGACCTTCATACCCTGACGGGCTGCAGCCGTTGCGGCTGCTACACCTGCAAGACCGCCTCCGACCACGATCACATCTGTTTCCTTAACGACAGGAACAGAATCAGTTATCGTGATATTCATGATATTTACCTTTCTTTTTATGCCTTATTATACAGCCATTGTCTGCGGCAGTATATAAGCAAGGATCATGCTTACACCAAACAGGCAGATGACGTATACAGGTACGGCTTTGATACCTTTTGTCCATACCCACTTCTGATCGATCTCAGGTCTGTTGAGGAGCAGGGAAGCGTAGATGGTTCCTGCGTAGGTAAGGAAGGCCATGTTTGCAGCCAGGTTGATCATTGCTGCTACAACGGAAGCGTTTACGCCGTTCTTGAGGGACAGCTCGCATACGAAGGGCAGAACGCCGGAGTATGCAGCAAGTACCAGAGGAAGACCGTTGCAGAAGTTTGTAGCGAATACGACTACTATGCAGCAGATGAGGCAGAGGGGGATGAGTCCCATGTTGCCGAACAGCGGCTTGAGCAGGTCCATGATGAATGCTCTTACGCCGAGGTCCTTAGCTGCCATAGCATTTCCGAGGTAGGTGAAGCAACCGACTATTACCAGGGTGCCCCACATAGCGCCTTCGGCCATGCTCTTGGTGGCATTTACGATAGGCTCGCCGTCTATGCGGAACAGCTGCAGGATAGCCAGTATGCAGAGGAATCCGAGGAATCCGCCCATGAAGCAGAACTTGCCCCAGAACGGGTTCTTGGTGTCAACTACGTTGCAGATGATAAGGTAAACTACGCCGATGAGGAATCCCCAGAATATAGCGTGCTGTCTTGCATTCATCTTGTCTGGGATCTTCTGGATGGCTTCTATCTTGGAAGCTTCGAGATCGCGCAGCGGCTTAAGGTCGCACTTGAAGAGCGGCTCGAGCAGGAAAACGTATACCAGGAGGTAAACTACGTAAACTGCAACAGAGGTGATCCAGAAGTGCAGGGGGCTCATGCGCAGGCCGAAGGTCTTCATGGTGTTGTCTGCCATGGTGTTGATGGTGAGCGTAACGCCCTTGAACGGAAGAGCAAAGGAGCCCATGCAGCTGGAGTAGATACCCAGGAGTATGAATCTGGAAGTTGTGCTCTTAGGTTCGTAGCCTACCATGTCTCTGATGGATTCGAACATGGAGAATGCAAGAATGACCATCGGAATGAAGCCGATGAACATAGCTACGAAATAGTCCATGATAAGCAGTGCATAGAGGAAGGTCTTGGGCTTGTGCTGGAATGCGGGGATGCTTACGAACTTCTTAACGAATATGTCCATAAGTCCGGATTTCTGCAGTGCTACGGACAGGGAACCGATGAAGATAACTCCTGCTACAGAGTTGCTTCCCAGCCAGCCTGTGATAGCGCTGTCTGCGGTAAGATAGCCGCCCCAGATCATTGCCAGTATACCGGATACGCTGGCGAAGAAGGTCTGGGAGGTGGTTACTGTCATCAGTATAACGCCAAGAAATACGCCGATGACATTGGATCCGACCTGGGTTACTCCGTGGAATTCTCCGACCAGAGGACCGAAGCCGAACTCGAGCAGTACGCCGATCAGACAGATTATCAGATCTTTTTTGTACGTGCTTTTCTTGTCGAGTGCCATTTGAAAAAACCTCTCTTTCTAAAGAATGAAAAAATAGCATTGCGGAAAATTAATCCGCTAATGCTATTATTACACAAATGCGCCTTGTAAAAATTATCGAATATCGGATTGAATAATCTACGTTACGGATTTGCAGCTGTCATCGTCCTTTGTCAGGATGTCGATAAGGAATTTTTCCGTTGCATCCGTGCCTGGACGCCTTACTTTAGGCGTAAGCAGGTAGTATTTTGCGTAGTAGATAGGGTCTTTTACCGGAAGCAGCGCAACGTTGTCTATGCACATGCTCTTTGGTACAAAGGTAGGATACATCCAGCCGTTTGTAAGAAGCGCGGAGTTTCTGATATCAGTATCCGGACTGTCTGTTACTACACGTACTCTTGGCAGGAACCCGTACTGCTGGCAGCTTTTCAGAAAACCTTCGTGCTGAACGGAAAGGTTGCTGCGTCCCAGCCTGGTGATATCTGCATTCATTATTATGTCCTGATATTTAAGGTCAGCAAAGGAAATGCTGCTCTGCCTTGCGAACGGGTGGTCTTTTGGCATTGCAATAGAAGGGGTCTTTACAAAGAGCTCTTTTACCAGTATCTCTTCGTTTCCTGAATGTATGCTGCAGTCCAGATCGTCTGTATAGAAAGCGCGGTAGAGAAGGGCGGCGTCCATTTTGTTTTCCAGTATAGCATGGATGGCATCATCTTTTCTGCATTCCATTATTGTAAGGGCAATTTCCGGGTGCTTTTCCGCCATGCCAAGGACCAGCTTTTCCTTGGGCGCAAAAGCGAAGGGTCCTTTGTAGACGCCGAGCCTGAAGTTGATGAACGAATTTACCTTAGCGCCGCTGGAGCTTTCCTGAAGGTAGGTAAAGCCGTAGATGAGCTCCCTGATAACAGGTATGGCGTTTCTGCCGAACTCGGTAAGATCCACTTTTCCGCCTTTAACGTGGGTGAATATTTCCGCGCCAAGCTCGCTTTCTACTATGGCGACCTGTCTGGATACCGAAGGCTGGGAGCTGTTTATCTGCGCAGCTGCCTTGGAATAGCTGAGGTTTTCGGCAACAGCAAGAACTGTTTCAAGATATCTGATCTCCATATAAGTCCCTCTTTTCTTGCTTAGATGCTATTATTATTGCAAATAACTTGGAAAATATCAAGTATAGGCAGCAAATCACTGGATTTTAGGAATAGTTGTGTTATAATATCGCCATGGCCGAAAACAATATCAAACTTCATAATAAGTCGGACAAGCCGGACAATGTTGTGGAAAGAGAGCACAGCATACTGGATCAGTGCGAAAAGATAGAAGCCGAGCTTCCTAAATGGATGCGCGGTTACTTTATGTATTTAAAGACCAGCGTGCTGCCAATGACAAGGCTCTCTTATCTCAGCGATATAAGGTTCTTCTTTAATTATCTTATAACGGATTCTGTTCTTTGCGAAAAAGGTTACGACAGCATCTCCAGGATACAGCCCGGAGATCTGGACGAGCTTACTTCTGTGGATGTCAATATCTTTATTGATTACTGCAGGCGCTACAAAAAGACCGATAAGGACGGAAACACAGTTATCTACGAGAACCGCAACAGCGCGCTCTCGCACAAGAAGTCCTCTGTTTCTGTGCTGTTCAAATACCTGTACAGAGACGGCCTTGTATCAAAGAACATTACGGACGGTTTCGATCCTATTAGGATGCCAAAGCCCGGAGAAAGAGAGATAAAGGCGCTTCAGGACGACGAAGTAATGAAAATGCTTGATGCCGTTACCACCGGAAGCGGCCTTACCAAGTCCGAGCTCAAGTACTGGGACAAGACAAAATACAGGGACAAGCTGATACTTTTACTGCTCGTTACTTACGGACTGAGACTTTCCGAGCTTCAGCAGCTGAACATTTCTTCTTTCAACTTTGACAGGGGAGAGTTCAAGATCTACAGAAAGCGCGGAAAAGAGTCCATAATGCCTGTAAACAGGACCATTTCGGAGGCTTTCGAGGAGTATATGGACCTGGAAAGACCCAAAGACGAGGATCTTAAAGAAGAGAACAGGGACGCTCTGCTTTTGTCCCTGCAGGGATCCAGGCTCACCGACAGGCAGATAAGGCAGATAGTTAAAAAGTACACATCTATCAGCCTCGGCACAAGCAGGGATATGGGCTACAGCCCGCACAAGCTCAGAGCGACGGCTGCAACATCTCTTATTGGGCGCGGCAACTCCATCTACGATGTGCAGGAGCTTTTGGACCACGACAACGTTACAACCACCCAGCTTTACGCAGCTCATAAGCTGAATACCAAGCGGGAACTTATAAAAAATTTCGAATGGGGAGAAGATCTTAAGAAAGATGAATGACTTAACTGTAAAATTATTACGTGAACAGTTCAGGATAGACGAAGATATCGCTGAAATGGTGCAGACTGCTGAGGCTCAGCTTGCAGACGAGTTCAGAAAGCAGGACGAGATAATGGAATACAACCAGTACAAGGTGCTGAAGGCATTCCAGGACAACCGCATAAGCGATATGCACTTTGGCTGGACCACAGGCTACGGCTACGACGATCCTGGCAGAGACGCCCTTGAGCGTGTTTACGCAAGCGTTTTCAAGGCTGAGGCTGCTATCGTTAGGACTCAGATAGTTAACGGTACGCACGCACTTGCCAGCGTTTACCTTGGGCTTCTGCGCTCCGGAGACGAGCTTATCTATTGTTCCGGCACGCCTTACGACACCATGAAGACCGTTATAGGCCTGGACGAGGACAATCTTTCTCCCGGAAACCTTAAGGAATACGGCATCAGGTACAGGCAGGTGGAGCTCAAAGAGGATGGAGAGATAGATCTGGAAGCTGTTAAGGCTGCTATAAAGCCGGATACCACCATGGTGGCTCTGCAGAGGTCCACAGGTTATTCCTTCAGAAAAGCTTTCTCCACAGACCGCATAAAGGCATGGATAGAGGCCTGCAAGTCCGTAAAACCGGACGTTATATGCATGGTAGACAACTGCTACGGAGAGTTTACCGATTACTGCGATCCTATAGAGCTCGGCGCGGATATAATGGCCGGATCTCTTATAAAGAACCCAGGCGGCGGACTTGCGCTTTCCGGCGGATACATTGCAGGACGCAGGGACCTTATAGACAGGATATATTACAGGGTAACTTGCCCCGGTATAGGCGGAGAATGCGGCCTTACTTTCGGACAGACCAGGACCATGATGGAGGGCCTGTTCATAGCTCCGCGCGTTACCAACGGCGCTGTTAAGGGTGCCAAGCTCTGCGCAAAGGTCTACGAGAACCTGGGCTACAAGACCTGCCCGAAGTCTACAGACAAGCGTTCTGATATTATAGAAGCTATTGTTCTGGGCGATCCCAGGAAGGTGGAGGCTTTCTGCAAGGGCGTGCAGCAGGCAGCACCTGTAGATTCCTTCGTGACACCGGAATACGGCGATATGGCAGGCTATAAAGATAAGATAATTATGGCTGCCGGAGCCTTCGTTCAGGGCTCTTCGATAGAGCTTTCTGCGGACGGCCCCATGAGAGAACCTTACATAGTTTATTTCCAGGGCGGAATAACTTACGAACACTCCAAATTCGGTGTGTTAAAAAGTCTACAAAGCTTGCGCAACGCAGGGCTGTTGTGATATAATCATCAACCGATGAATTTTATGAAAGCATGCCGCAATAGCGGCCGTATCAGAGGGTAATCAAATGAGCAAGTCAAGTAAATTTTCACTTTTCGCTCCCGTCATCGTTCTCGTGTGCATTTGCTTCGTAGCTAGCTTCATGCTTGCAGGTGTATACGGGCTCACAAAGCCGGTCATAGACGAGATCAACGAAAAGACCAACACAGAAGCAAGGATCTCTGTTCTGCCTGATGCAGACGCGTTCAGCGAGGTCACCAACGTAGAGCTTATCAAAGGAGTCAAGGACTGCTTCGTAGCCAACAACAAAGCCGGAATGGTCTGCAGGACAAGCTTCAACGGATTCGGCGGAGCTGTGATCCTGATGATAGGCGTTGATGCTAACGGAAACATTACCGGTATCCAGGTACTGGAACAGGGCGAGACTCCGGGTATCGGTTCCAACGCTCTTACAGATACTTACCTTGCACAGTTTGCAGGGAAGGGCGATGCTACCGCAGTAGACTTCTACTCCGGAGCAACATTCACTTCCAAGGCTGTAAGGAACGGTGTCAATGCTGCTTTAGAGCAGTACAAAGCAGTTAAGGCTGCAGGCCTGCTGTAAACCATAAGACATAGCTCAATAAACAGGACCGCAGTTACATGCTGCGGTCTTTTGTTGTGCAGAAATTTGTACACGCACATGGATATAATAAAGCCGTAAGATAGATCTGAAGAAAATACGAACAAATGTTTGAAAAGGGTATTGACAAACAAACATTTGTTCGGTATAATGAGTGCGAACAAATGTTCAAGGAGGTTTTAACCATGAAGCGCAGATACAAGATCAAGAACAAATATAGATTCATCACATTCGTAACCCTTATGGTCATTGCAATTTCCATGGTCATAGGAGCAGCTTTCCCGGTAAGCGCAGCTCAGGATCAGGAATACAATTATAAGGAAGTCAAGGTCCAATCCGGAGATACACTGTGGAAGATCGCAAGGACATACGGAGATCCATCCAGAGATGTCAGAGAGATAGTCTACGAGATCTGCGATATCAACAGCGTAGAAGCTGGCAGCATTTATCCGGGCCAGACACTTAAAGTGCCATACTGATATCCGTTCAGATGTATATCTATGGCTTATCAGTAATGTGCTGAAAAACTGCTTGTAACAGGGAGGATAGATATATCTACCGCACTAAAAAAAATCGCTCAAACAGGCGATTTTACAAGTGCGGTTTTTTAGTATTTATCGATAACAGGTACATCTTAACTGCAAAGGCCTGGCTTAGGCACTTTGGCTGGGCGCTGGTCCCCCGGCCTTGATTCTTCGTAATTACTATTCCCAAAATTGATATTTTAGGAATAGTACCGCATATCCGAAAACAGTCCCCTTGCAAGGCCTTTCATTTAAGAAAAACTGCTGAGGACTGTCATTTGCCTTTATG
>CADALS010000059.1 GCA_902788795.1 uncultured Eubacteriales bacterium
TTACTGGATATTCTAGCTCAAGCTATAGTATAACTCAAAAGAAACTAAAAAAAAAGGGCAAGGAACGCCCCAATCGTGTATTTCCTGTGAATTTTTGTAAATACAAGCTTGTTTTTGCCAGTAAAACAGGCTTGTTGAGCCGTTTCAGCAGTCCAGACTTATGTCTTTCAGCAGTTTTGCGGCCTCCGGGAGTTCGCAGGGAAAGACGCAGTTATACTCTGCTTTATAGAAGATAACTGGGTCCAGAAGCGGCACGGCGGCGTGCTCCCTGCCGCCCAGAAAGCGCCTGAGCTCTGCTTTGTGCACAGCCTTGTTCATCTTGTTGACTATTATTCTGATATCCGGGAACGCCAGCTTAAGCTCCTTTAGCCGCTCGGCTGCTCCAAGCAGCGCGGATGGCATTGGGTCCGCAACCAAGTATATGCTGTCCATGTCCGCAAGCACATCCGCAAGGTAGGCATCGTCCGCCCCGGAAAGGTCGAAGACCACCTGCTCCCCGGGCATGCGCAGGGCGCAGGACGAAGGTGCCATGCCCTGTGCCCCCGGGCGGCGCAGCAGCAGATCGATACTGCCATACATGTTGCGCACGCCAAGCAGGCTGATCTTCTTGTCCAGAAGGTCCTCGTAGTACACTGCGCCGTTCTCCACGCGAAGGTCCGCGCCCAGAGCCAGGCTAAAGTAAGGCGTACCAAGCTCCGCCAGGGTGCAGCTGCCGCCCTCTGCCAGCCTGCAGGCCAAAAGCCCTGCAACAAACGATGTTCCGCAGCCCTTTCCAAGCCCTGCTACAGCTATCCTGCGCTGCACGAACTGCTTTCTGGGTGTTCTGTCTATGGGCTGCCTGAACATTGCTCCTCCTTTGGCTCTGCGCGTTTTAATACATGCACATACTACCATTGCATCCATTTAATGTCAATTACATAAATTCGGGAATTTTATTGCAATTTACATAAATGTAAAAATTTTACTTGACCATGCGTGCTGTTTATGCTATCATCGAATCGTCCGCTAACTGACAATAGTCAAGCTTCGGACAGGCGAGCCGGAGTGCTTAAGCATTTTAAGGTCATGAACAGTCATATACGTTATAAACTAACCAAAACAACAATCATGCTCAGCGAGAACACCCCAGTTTACAGCTACGGTATCGACATAATAAAAGACGGTAAAAAGCTGATCAGTTACAATGACGTCCTTCCGGATAAGAAAAAAGTAAAAGCGCTGGTAGACCTGTGCAACGATCTTGACGCAGCGCCGGAACACTTACCGGACATACTTGAGGACTTTCTGCCATAGCAAAACAGCCGGTAAACAATGAACTGCCAAAATTGTAAACCACAGCGCATGCCTGGTCCTGTTGTTTAGCTCCGGCTCCACAGGCACGCGAAAAAAAGGGCATCTCCGTACGCATACGCGTAACAGGAGCTACCCTCTTTTTTTATCGGTCTTCTCTGAAGTAAGCAGTGCCCAGAGCTGCAGGCGGCTGGTCTTCTCTTCTCTGGCGTATGGACACCATGATCAGGACCAGAGCCGTGAATATATACGGCACCACCTTGTAGATCTGCGTGGGCAGGAACGGGATCGGCAGCCTTATATAGAGTATCAGCAGCGCGCCGAAGAGCACAGAGCCCCAGAGGCTGTTGATGGGCTTCCAGAGGCAGAATATTACCAGAGCCACGGCTACCCAGCCTTCGCCGGAAAGGCCGGTGTGGTTCCAGACTGTGCCGGCTATGGTCATGGTGTACACCATGCCGCCTATAGCGGAGATGCCGCCGCCAAGCACTGTTGCTATATATCTGTACCTGGTAACATTTATACCTGCAGCGTCCGCGGTGGCAGGGGATTCGCCCACAGCCCTCAGGTAGAGGCCCTTGCGGGTCTTGTTCAGGAAGCGGTGCATGACTATTATCATTATCACGCCCAGGTACACGAAAACGTTGTAGCTGAACAGCAGCGGTCCAACCACAGGAATGTTCTGCAGCGCCGCCGGGAACGGAGAGCCGGAGAACGCAAGCTTCAGCTCGTTGCTTATAGCTACGTTTCCGCCTACCCTTATACGCATAAGCTCGCCGACGAACTGGCCGGCACCTGTCCCGAATATGGTAAGCGCAAGGCCTGTAACGTTCTGGTTCGCCCTCAGCGTTATAGTAAGGAAGCTGAATATCAGTGCGCCTGCCACGCCGGCTGCAAAGGAGCACAGCAGGGATATCAGGACTGCTACTACGCCGCTTGCGGAGTCTCCTGCGGCGTTTCCGTAGGCAAAGGCGCCAAGCAGGCCAAAGGCTCCGCCCATAAACATCAGGCCTTCGACGCCCAGGTTCATGTTGCCGGACTTCTGGGTGAGTATCTCTCCGGATGTGCCGAACATCAGCGGAGCGCCGTTAAGAACGGCTGCGCTTATAAGCGCCACTATGAAATCTATAGTACCCATCATGCGGCCTCCTTTCCGGAAGACTTGCGGAAGTGCATCTTGTAGTTGATAAAGAACTCGCAGCCAAGCATGCACAGCAGGATTATACCTGTGATTATGTCAGTTATGGATGCGGGTATGCCCATGGAAGTCTGCAGGGTGCTGGAGCCTCTGGTGAGCACTGCCAGCAGCAGGGAGATGACTATCATGGCAAAGGGGTTCAGCTGAGCCAGCCAGCAGACCGTTATAGCGGTAAAGCCTGCGCCTCCGGCTACGTTTGCGTACAGCGTGCCGTGCGCTCCGCTTGCTATCATAAAGCCCACCAGGCCGCAGATGCCGCCGGACAGAGCAGCGGTGCGCATTATTATCTTGCCGACGCTCATGCCTGCGTACCTTGCGGTGTTCTCGGACTCGCCAAGGACCGCTATCTCGTAGCCGTGCTTGGTGTAGCGCATGTAGATGAACATCAGAACAGTTATTACAAGTACTATTATCCAGCCGATGTGCACCCCGAATACCTTAGGCAGCACCGCCTCATCCCTGAACACAGGGATTATCTGGCTGCCTTTTTTGCCTTCCCAGGGGCCGCCTATAAGCCACGCAGCAATGCCTATGGCTATGTAGTTCATCATCAGTGTAAAGAGAGTCTCGTTTGTGCCCCAGCGGGACTTGAAGAACGCCGGGATAAGAGACCACAGCGCGCCGAAAACTATGCTGCCGAGCCCCATAAGCAGGAGCAGAGGCAGGCTGGGCATGGTCTTGCAGTTTATTGCAAAGAATGCCGCAGCAACAGCGCCCATGGTTATCTGACCTTCTGCGCCGATGTTCCAGTAGCGCATCTTAAAGCAGGGTGCAAGGGCAAGAGCCGTGCCCAGAAGAGGCACCGCGTTCCTTACTACCTGCCTTATACCGGTCTTTTTGCCAAGGGCTGCAACAACTATGGACTCATATGCTTCCAGCGGGTTTGCGCCGGCTATCCAGAAGACTATCATGCCAAGCAGCAGGGCAACCACAAAGGCGCCGAGCCTTATGAGCCATATCCTGCGCTTTGGCATGTCCTCGCGCTTTGAAAGACGGATGAGAGGTGTTTTTTCGTGCATCAGTTTGCCTCCTTTCCGCCCACGGATGTCATGAGCAAGCCAACTTCTTCCTTGGTGGTGGTGCGGGCGTCCACTATGCCGGACACCTGCCCGCCGCACAGCACCAGTATGCGGTCGCAGAGCTCAAGGAGCACGTCCAGATCTTCGCCTACGAAGATGACTGCAACACCCTTCTCCTTCTGCTGGCACAAAAGGTTGTATATGGTATAAGAGGTGTTGATATCAAGGCCTCTTACTGCGTACGCTGTCATAAGCACGGACGGCGCAGACGCTATCTCGCGGCCTACCAGCACCTTCTGGACGTTGCCGCCGGAGAGCTTTCTTACCGGGTAATCCACGCCCGGGGTAACTACCTCCAGGTCCGCCAGGACGTCTGCGGCAAGCTTTTCCGGGGCTTTTCTGTCCACGAATATGCCCTTGCCTGCGGTCCAGGAGCGCAGCATCATGTTGCCTGTCATGCCCATGCCGCCTACAAGGCCCATGCCGAGCCTGTCTTCGGGAACGAAGGCCATGGCAACGCCGGCCTCCTTAATAGCCATTGGGCTCTTGCCCACCAGCTGCTCCGGGTGCCTGCCTTCCGGGGTGTAGACTATGGTGCCGCTCTCTATTTCCCTGAGGCCTGCTATGGCTTCCAGCAGCTCCTTCTGGCCGCTGCCGGCAATGCCTGCGATGCCCAGGATCTCGCCGCCGAAGGCTATAAAGCCTACGTTGTCCAGCTTCTTTATACCGTCGCCGTCGCGGACGGTGAGCTCCGCTATCGTGAGCCTGGGCTTGGGATCCACCGGCTCCTTGCGGTCTATGTTCAGCGCCACCTTGCGGCCTACCATCAGCTCTGTAAGCTCCGCCGGGGTAGTCTGCGCGGTGCGCACAGTCTTTATGTGATGACCCTTGCGCAGCACCGCCACGACATCGGACACCTCCATTACCTCGTTCAGCTTGTGGGTAATGATGATTATTACCTTGCCGTCAGCCCTCATGGCCTTCATTACCTTGAAGAGTTTTTCTATCTCCTGCGGGGTAAGCACGGCTGTGGGCTCGTCCAGTATCAGTATGTCGGCGCCGCGATATAGCACCTTTATTATCTCAACGGTCTGTTTTTCGGACACGGACATTTCGTAGACTTTCTTGTCCGGGTCTATATCAAAACCGTATTTTGCGCTTATCTCTTTTATCCTTTTTGAGGCAGCCTTAAGATCCAGCCTGCCCTTCTCTTCCAGGCCGAGCACTATGTTCTCGGCAGCTGTGAACACATCAACAAGTCTGAAGTGCTGGTGTATCATACCTATGTGGTGGTCGAAAGCCACCTTAGGCGATGTGATGGAGACCTCCCTGCCGTCAACAAAGATCTGGCCTTCGTCCGGGGCGTAGATGCCTGCAAGCATGTTCATGAGCGTCGTCTTGCCCGAACCGTTCTCTCCGAGCAGCGCCATAATAACGCCCTTGTCCACATAGAGGTCTATGTGGTCGTTGGCGGTGTTGTGCCCGAAGCGCTTTGTCACACCTTTAAATTCTACAGCGTGAACACTTTCCATTAAATTCTCCAGTTTATATTTTTAGTAAACTTTTACATAAAACGGCGAAAGGGGGCGGCGCTGAAGCTGTCCCCTTTCGGTATGATTGCGTGTTTCCCGTAAGAAACCGGAAAAACCTTTTTAGTATGCCTCGTTCAGGAGGGTGATGCCGTCTATCCTGAGAGCAAAGTAAGGAGCGGACTGGAAGTAGGATTCGTGGAATGCTCCGTCGAATACTGCTTCTTCGGAATCTGCTGCGAAGTCTCCGTCGGTGTCGATAGCAAATGCGTGGGTAACGGTCTGGCCGCCTACTGTGAACTTGCTGGTATCGAATACCTGCAGCTTGCCGGACTGGATAGCTTCCTGAGCTTCCTTGATCTTTTCAACTGTATCCTTAGCTGCGATCTTGGTGTTGAGCTCGGTGAGAACTACGTCTCCGTCCTTAAGGCCGTGGCCTATGTAGTCCTTGTCCTGCTTCTCGCCGTTGATCTGAGCCTTGATGACCTTCACGAAGAAGTTGGTCCAGTCTATGCGGGAGGAGACGATGGAAGCGTCAGCAGCGATGTCGGACATGCTGATGTTGTATCCAACGTGGAACACCTTGTTCTCCTGAGCTGTGGTAGCCGGAGTGGTGGAGTCGGAGTGCTGGGAAATGAGTACTGCGCCGTTGTCGATAAGGTCCTTAGCGGTAGCAGCTTCCATGGTGGGATCTCCCCAGGAACCGATGAACTTAACTATCATGGTAGCGGACGGGCAAACGCTGCGTGCTCCGAGGAAGAACGCGGTGTAGCCGGAAACTACCTCTGCGAAGGTGTAGGCGCCAACGTAGCCAAGAACTGCCTTGTCTGCGGTGATCTTGCCTTCAGCTATCATAGCACCTATCTGCTGATCTCCACCTAAAGGACCACTAAGCAAACGGGTAACCTTATTCTTAAACGGATATTCAACTCCATCTTCTGTTCCTACAGCTATCTCTCCTATAAGTTTACCTGTAGTTCCTGTTGCATATAATTGATGTTTTGACAGTAGGTCTGCATTATAACGTACCCAATCAAGTAATTCTCTCTTTCTTGAATCGTGAGCAACAAGTGCAATGTTCAATAGTTCTTTCATGATTAATCCCTTTCAAATATTTAGTTCATATCAAAAATATAACTATTTCAAAACACTACCAAAGATATAACCACTATAAATTAACAAATTCGCGAATTAATTATCATATATCAATATTTTTGATGCTTTAAGATATTATCATTAAAATACTCTCTACCACACTTTTTTACTTTCCAACTAGGAAAATTTTACTCCCTAGTTAGGAAAAAAATATTCTCTAACTAACAAAAAAAACTTAGATTAGCTCTTCTGTCATGGCTTTTCACAAAAAAAAGAACAGGAATGATTGCTGCTCATCACAAATAGTTGCAGTATATCCCATTCTCTTGTTACATCATAGAGAAAATAATACTTTTGCAGTCCACTGTATTCTGTCACAATATAGACGGATTATAGAGGCATTATAGAGAAATAATTAAATATAAACATTGCAAAACATGAAAGTATTAGTAATTAATGCGTCAGCAAACAAAGAAAGAAGTACAACGCTGAAGCTAACAAAAGCTTTTTTGGAAGGCCTTGGTGAAAAGGCAGATTATATCACTACTATTGATATGCAGATAAAACCATGTAGAGCCTGTTATGCTTGTTGGTTTAAAACAAAAGGAAAATGCGTTCAAAAAGACGATGCTACAATGATAATTGATAAAATCCAGGAGGCCGACTTGGTTATATGGTCTATACCTCTTTACGCCTACGGTGTTCCATCACATTGTAAAGCACTTATGGATAGAACAGTATCGCTAAACTCTCCTATGATGTATGTTGATAATAACGGCATTGCACATCATCATGGCTATGAAGAAGGTACGAAGAAGACTGTACTTATCTCTACCGCAGGCTTACCAAACATAAAAGGTAATTTCGATGGACTACTCTTTCAGATGCGCCACATGTATGGAAACGACATAACGGCTATTTGTTGTGCCGAAGGTTCTCTCTTTATGAGCCCAAACACACAAGACATCGTTACACCATACATTGAAAAAGTAAAACAAGCAGGACAAGAGTATAAAGAAAACGGGAGAATATCAAATGAACTACAACAGTATCTTGATACTCTCCTCCTTCCTACCGAAGCCTTTGTAAATACCATGAATGGTATTTTTGACAAGTTAATGAGTTAAAAGAGTTCTTTAGTTCATGAGTTTTGAAAGGCTAAGAGGTTTAAATAAATAGCTAAAAACTTATAAACTAAAGAACTAAAAAACTTAAGAGCTACAAAAAGGCAACTGTGAGACCTGCCATAACAATACTTACCATTGACATCAGCTTGATAAGAATATTAAGAGATGGACCTGAGGTGTCTTTAAATGGATCACCAACAGTATCACCTACTATTGTTGCTTTATGAGCAAAGGAACCCTTTCCACCATAGTTGCCTTCCTCTACCATCTTCTTGGCATTGTCCCATGCGCCACCCGCATTTGCCATAAACACGGCAAGGGTGAATCCTGCAGCAAGTCCACCGACAAGAAGTCCGAGAACACCTGCAACACCAAGCACGCAACCTACTACTATTGGGATGATAATAGCAAGGAATGCAGGAAGTATCATCTCGTGCTGAGCTGCCTTCGTTGATATTTCAACACAACGTCCATAGTCGGGAGTTGCCTTTCCTTCGAGTATGCCTGCTATAGCTTTAAACTGACGACGAACCTCTACAACCATCTTCTGTGCAGCACGTCCCACAGCCTCCATGGTAAGACCACAGAAGAGGAAGGCCGCCATTGCTCCTATAAATGCTCCAACAAGAACAGTTGGATTCATAAGTGTTACCTGGAAGAAATTCATAAAATCAGGCATGGTAGCTGTAGATGGATCAAATATTTTGCCTGCAGAATCAATAAACTGCTGCCCTCCCTGAACAGCATGAATCATAGCCATCTTTACCTCTTCAACATAACTTGCGAGAAGTGCAAGGGCTGTGAGAGCAGCTGAACCAATAGCGAAACCTTTTCCTGTAGCTGCAGTAGTATTGCCAAGGGCATCAAGAGCATCCGTGCGATGACGGATATCCTCACCCAACTCACTCATCTCTGCATTTCCACCAGCATTATCAGCAATAGGTCCATAGGCATCTGTAGCCAAGGTGATGCCAAGAGTAGAAAGCATACCCACAGCAGCGATACCTATTCCATAAAGTCCATGAG
>CADALS010000060.1 GCA_902788795.1 uncultured Eubacteriales bacterium
CTTTGTCAACATCTTTTTTAACCTTTTTTTAAGGTTTTTTTCAGGCTCTTTGATGTCCCCAAAATGTAGTGTTTACAGTTGTTTTCGACCACAAGGGTCGTAGCATCTGTGCTACTTTTGGGCTCTTTTGAAGCCGTTTTGCTGACTGCCGGTTTTTCGCGACAACGTTTGGTATTCTAGTACAAAGTTCGGCACTTGTCAATGACTTTTTTAAGATTTTTTCAACAATTTTTCAAACCCCAAAAGTCCGTCTGAAGCCGACAAAACAAGCCCCGAAACATTGTATAGTCAACACAAATATTAGAGTATTATCTCTACGAGCTGGTCGTTTACTACGCCTGCAGCGTTAGCTTCGTCTGTATCCAGGTGGAGCTCGGTGAAAGAAGTGTCTGTGCACCTTACTGCAACGTTATCGAATACGAGTCCTCTTTCGCCGCCGACTCTTACAGAAACGGTATCCTTACCCACTACGCCTGCTATCTTAGCGTCTTCCGGAGTGATGTGGATGTGTCTCATAGCAAGGATAGCACCTTCCTTAAGATCTATGGAGCCGCAGGGTCCTGTAATAGTTACAGCTGCGGAATCCTTGAGCTTTCCGGAGAGTCTTACGGGGCACTTGACGCCTATGGTCCTGGCGTCAGTTGCTGCAAGCTCTACCTGAGTCTGGGATCTTACCGGTCCGAGTATCCTGAGGCCCTTGAGTGTGCCCTTGGGACCTGTTACGTCTACCTTCTCAGCGGTAGCAAACTGTCCGGGCTGGTTAAGATCCTTGGTCTTGGTGAGCTGATAGCCCTTGCCGAAGAGTGTCTCAAGATCTTCCTGAGAGAGATGTACGTGTTTGTTGGATATACCAACAGGAAGCTTATAAGCCATTATTTATCCTCCTTGATCCAGGATATGTACGGAAGGTTGCGGTACAAAACCGATATAATCGCCCTTGATCTCCACCTTGCGCCTGCTGGGCTTGTCGAGTATGGAGCAGATCTTAAGGCTCTTGGGATTCTTTCCTGTAAGATACCTCTTAAGGTAGTCCAGGGTGAGTCCGGTATCGATAATGTCCTCTACTATTATTACGTTCTGGCCTTCGATGGGTACATCCAGGTCCTTGATTATGCGGACTACGCCGCTGCTCTTGGTGGAGCTGCCGTAGCTGGATACGCACATGAACTCCAGTGTTACATCCAGGTCTATCTGCCTCATAAGGTCTGCCATGAATGGCACGGAGCCCTTGAGTATGCCTACCAGAAGGACGCTCTGTCCTTTGTAATCTTCTGTGATCTTCTGGCCGAGCTCTTTTACTTTAGCTGCAAGCTCTTCCTGAGTGATCAGTATCTCCTGCGTAAATTTTCCTTTAGTCATTTGCTTCCTCTTCCTTATTGATAGTAAACTCAGCTTCGGTAACGTCCGAATACTTATATCTGTACTTCTTTTCTCTTCCGCCCGGGGTCAGGTAAACATCCAGATCCGGACCGAAAAAGTAAAGAATGGCAGCCCATATGAGTATATCATCCAGCCACCCGAACACAGGGATGAGCGGCGGTATGAGGTCTACCGGAAGGAACAGATAGATCAGAGCAGCTATAAGAATTGCTTTCTTCCACCACTTGACCGTCTTATCCAATATCATGGGGAGCACTCCCCTTATCCTGCCCAGCAATTTGAGTATCTTCATTGCCTAATATATCCTCCATGACAGAAAGCAGTCTGTCGTGACCGGTCCTCTTCAAGGCCGATACAGGGATCAACACATCAGCTGCTGACAGATCCAGTTTTTTTCTTATAACAGACAGGCTCCTTGAAAGCTCGTTGGAGGAGAGCTTGTCTGATTTTGTTGCTACTACTATGCCGTCGAGCCCATAGTAGCGCAGGTAATCGTACATCTGAAGGTCCTGGGCTGTGGGCTCGTGCCTGCTGTCTACAAGCTGCACTACCTTAAGCAGCCCTTCCCTTTTAGAAAGATACGATTCCATCATCTTGCCCCATTCCTCGCTTTCGGACCTGGATACTCTGGCATAGCCGTACCCCGGAAGATCCACGAGGCGGAACTCGTTGTTGATATTATAGAAGTTTATTGTGCGGGTCTTTCCCGGCGTTCCGCTGACCTTAGCCAGTTTTCTCCTGTTTAAAAGAAGGTTTATCAGAGAGGACTTACCGACGTTGGAACGTCCGGTAAAGGCTATCTCCGCCATGCCTTCCGCAGGATACTGCGATGGCTTTACCGCGGCGCACAGGAACTCGGCAGATCTGATGATCATACCAGGGCCTCACTTATGGCATCGGAGACCTTGCTGATGAGCACGAACTCCATGCTGTTTCTGACAGTTTCGGGAAGCTCGTCCAGATCAGGCTTGCAGTCGGCCGGTATAAGGACCTTTCGGATACCCATTCGGTGAGCCGCAAGGACCTTCTCCTTGATGCCGCCTACGGGCAGTATGCTGCCTCTGAGAGTGATCTCGCCAGTCATGGCAACATCCTTGCGCACAGGCCTTCCGGTAAGAGCCGAAATGACAGATATGCACATGGTTATGCCTGCGGACGGGCCGTCCTTTGGAACTGCGCCTTCCGGAATGTGGATATGGATATCCTTATCCTTGTAGAAGTTTTCGTCTACGCCAAGCTTTTTATAGTGGGAACGGATATAGCTTACAGCTGCCCTTGCGGACTCCTGCATTACATCTCCCAGCTGGCCGGTAAGCTGCAGCCTGCCGCTGCCGTTTAAGACTGCTGTCTCTATGAACAGAGTTTCTCCGCCTACTATGGTCCAGGCAAGGCCTGTGGCAACGCCTACCTCGTTCTTTCCGAGCAGCTTATCGTAGTGATACTTCTGCTTGCCAAGGTATTCCTCCAGCTTTGCGGCTGTGATGGTCTTCTTTTCTGTATCCCCTGCCACTACGCTCCTTGCGACCTTGCGGCAAATGCTGCCAATGGTCTTCTCCAGGCCTCTGACACCGGATTCCCTGGTGTAGGAGTTTATGATGCCTGTAAGGGCGCTCTTGGCAAAGGAAATGTTCCTTGAAGTAAGCCCGTTAGCCTTTATCTGCTTGGGAACAAGGTACTTCTTTGCTATATTGTATTTTTCCTCTAAGGTGTAGCCGGAAAGCTCCAGGACCTCCATTCTGTCCAGAAGGGGCCTTGGGATAGTATCCGTGCCGTTTGCTGTGGTTATGAACAACACCTTGCTGAGGTCGAACGGCACCTCCAGGTAGTGGTCCACGAACTCCTTGTTCTGCTCGGGATCCAGTACCTCCAGCAGTGCGGATGCAGGGTCTCCCCTGAAATCTGCGCCTATCTTGTCCACTTCGTCGAAGAGGAAGACTGGGTTCTTGCTGTCGCACTCCTTGATAAGAGTCATTATGCGGCCGGGAATGGCGCCTATGTAGGTGCGCCTGTGGCCTCTGATCTCGGCTTCGTCCCGCACGCCGCCAAGGGACATGTGCACGAACTTGCGGCCGGTGGCCCTTGCAACAGAGCGTGCTATGGATGTTTTACCAACGCCCGGAGGACCTACAAGGCAGAGTATTGGCGCCTTGTTGTCCTTGGAGAGGTTCTGGACCGCCAGATACTCCAGTATCCTGTCCTTTACCTTTTCCATACCGAAATGATCCTCGTCCAGTATCTGCTGGGCGTGGTTTATATCCAGCTCGGTCTTTTCTTCCTTGTTCCAGGGAAGATCCAGTATATTTTCTACGTAAGACCTTATAACACCGGCCTCCGGTGAGGATCCGGGCATCTTTGTAAACTGGTCTATTTCCTTTTCTACTTTTTTATTGACTACAGGGTCCAGCTTGAGCTTTTTGAGCCTTCTGAGCCACTCCTGAGCCTCTGAGCCGCTGTCTTCTCCGCCGCCGAGCTCTTCCTGGATAGCGCGCATCTGCTCCCTGAGGTAGTATTCCCTCTGGGACTTGTTCATCTGCGTCTTTACCTTGCTGCTGATCTTATCTTCCAGCTTTAAGATCTCAGTCTCCCTTGTAAGGAGCTTAACGACCTTGCTGAGCCTTTTTACCGGGTCTATGGTAGCAAGGACCTTCTGGGCATCGGATGACTTGAGGTTCATGCTGGATGCAAGGATGTCCGCAAGCTTGCCGGGCTCTTCTATGTCCTCGAAACCAGCCTTGTTCTCCTGAGAGAGTTTTGGGTTAAGGGACGCGAATTCGGCAAACTGAGCACTTGCCGTACGCATAAGCGCCAGAACATCTGCCGTGATCTCAACTTCGGGATCCGGAGCAGCCTCCACAGACACCAGAAAATACGGGTTGTCGGAGATAAGAGACACGCTCTTTCCTCTGTACTGCCCGTCTACAAGCACCCTGATGTTGCCATCCGGAAGCTTAAGCATCTGTTTAACTTTGACTACAGTTCCGATATTGTGGACTTCCTTGAATGTTGGTAGCTCTATATCGACATTTTTCTGCGTGGCAAGGAAGACTATCTGGTTGAGCATCATTGCGCGCTCTAAAGCCACGATAGACTTTTCTCTTCCTATGTCGAAATGCAGCACCATATTAGGGAAGACCGTGAGCCCTCTTAAGGCTATCATCGGCATTACTTCTGCCATATCGCTTCTCCGCCGTCTATAGTGTCTTCAGTGATTATTACTTTCTTTATATCGTCTCTGGAGGGGACTTCGTACATGGTGTCTGTCATTACAGTTTCCAGTATGGACCTGAGTCCTCTGGCGCCTGTCTTTCTTTCCAGAGTCTTCTTTGCAACGCGCCTTACGGCTGCGTCTGTTACTTCCAGTTCCACGCCGTCCATCTCGAACATCTTCTTGTACTGTTTTAACAGAGCGTTCTTGGGCTGTGTGATTATCTGGACCAGAGCGTCCTCGTTGAGCTCGCTTAAAGTTGCGACAACAGGAAGCCTTCCTATGAATTCCGGGATGAGTCCGTAGCGCAGAAGGTCCTCTGTCTGGACCTTTTCCAGGATGAGCGGATCTATTTCCTTGCTGGAGACTATGTCCGAGTTGAAGCCGATGGTCTTCTCCCCTATGCGCCTCTGGATGATCTTATCCAGGCCATCGAACATGCCGCCGCAGATAAACAGGACGTTAGTAGTATCGAACTGTATGAACTCCTGCTGCGGGTGCTTGCGGCCGCCCTGAGGAGGAACGTTTGCTACAGTGCCTTCCAGGATCTTAAGGAGGGCCTGCTGAACGCCTTCGCCGGATACATCCCTGGTTATGGACGGGTTATCGCTCTTGCGGGCGAGCTTGTCTATCTCGTCCACGTAAATTATTCCGCGCTGGGCCTTTTCAAGGTCGTAATCAGCAGCGGTTATAAGCTTTAAGAGTATATTTTCTACGTCTTCGCCTACATAGCCTGCCTCTGTAAGAGCAGTGGCATCTGCTATGGCAAAAGGAACGTCCAGTATCTTGGCCAGAGTCTGGGCAAGCAAAGTCTTTCCGGAGCCGGTGGGCCCTATCATTATGATGTTGGACTTTTCCAGGTCCACGTCGTCCGGGGTCTTGCCGTCCAGAGAGTTTATGCGCTTATAGTGGTTGTAAACAGCCACTGCAAGGGCCTTTTTAGCCTTGTCCTGCCCTATTACATACTCGGAGAGCTTTTCCGCTATTTCCTTTGGCTTTGGAAGGTGTCCTTCTGCCATGGACGGAGCGCTCTTGGCAAGAGTCTTAGCCTCTTCCTCCAGTATGTGGTGGCAAAGCTCCACGCACTGATCGCAGATGTAAACACCGGGGCCTGCAATAAGACGTTTTACCAGGCTCTGGGGCTTTCCGCAGAATGCGCATGTAAGCTCTTTTGAGTTATCGTATTTGTTCTGCATTTTTATCTCTTCTCAACTATTTTGTCTACGAGTCCGTACTCCAGTGCAGCCTGTGCATCCAGGTAGTTATCCCTGTCCGTATCCACTACGATCTTGTCGTAAGGCTGGCCGGTGTTAGCTGCGAGTATGCGGTTGAGTTTTTCTCTTATTTTTACTATGTGGTCCGCTGCTATCTTGATATCGGACGCCTGGCCGGATGTGCCGCCCAGGGGCTGGTGTATCATTACCTCCGCGTTGGGCAGGACGTAGCGCTTGCCCTTTGCTCCGGAAGAAAGCAGGAATGCGCCCATGGATGCAGCCATACCTATGCATATGGTGCAGACATCGGGCTTTATGTAATTCATTGTATCGTAAATAGCCATACCAGCGGTTATGAGGCCGCCGGGGCTGTTGATGTACAGGTTTATATCTTTATCCGGATCTTCTGATTCCAGGAACAGGAGCTGCGCTACCACAAGGCTTGCGGTATCGTCGTTTATTTCTCCATCCAGGAATATGATCCTGTCTTTGAGTAATCTTGAATAAATATCGTAGGAACGCTCTCCGCGGGAGCTCTGTTCCACGACCATAGGGATGAGGCTGCTCATGTGTCCTCCTTCATAAATACATGTAAAGCGGGGCCTTTAAGCCCCGCTATCTATTATCTTACAGCTTAAGGCTTATGCTTCTTTATCTGCCTCGGGTGCAGCTTCTGCTGCGTCTGCCTTCGGTTCTGCCTCAGCCTTCTTGGAAGTCTTCTTGGAAGTGCTCTTCTTTGCAGTCTTCTTGGGCTCTGTGAGCTTGGCTGCGCCGTAGATGAGATCTATTGCCTTGCGGCTCCTGATATCCTTTTCGAGCATGGATGTGGATCCGATCAGTTCCTTGACCTTATCCTTTTCCATTCCGTAAGCCTTGGCAAGATCTTCGTATTCCTTTTCGAGTTCTTCTGCGCTGACTTCTATCTTTTCTGCGTCTGCAACTGCGTCTACAAGAAGTCTGGTCTGAACTCTCTTCTTTGCGTCTTCCGCGAAGTTCTTCTTGATGTCCTCTACAGTGGTGTTGAGGTACTTGCAGTAATCGTCCATGTTGAGGCCCTGATACTGCATCTGCTGAGCGAACTCGTTGAGCATGTTGTCGGTTTCGTCATTGATCATGACTTCGGGGACATCTACAGGGTTGAGCTCTACGAGCTTTGCAAGAACTGCGTTCTTTCCCGCAGTTTCGTTTTCCTGGTCTACTCTTTCCTGAGCCTTCTTAGCGATGTCTGCCTTGAGCTCTTCGAGAGTATCGAATTCGCTTACGTCCTTTGCGAACTCATCGTCCAGCTCCGGAAGCTCTTCTCTCTTGATCTCCTTGATGGTGCAGTGGAATACAGCTTCCTTGCCTGCGAGGTCTTCTGCGTGGTAGTCCTGCGGGAATGTTACGGTAACATCTCTGGACTCTCCCTTTACAGCGCCGATGAGCTGGGGCTCAAATCCCGGAATGAAGGTGTTGGAGCCGATGACCAGGCTCTGGTCTTCTGCTGTGCCGCCGTCGAACTGAAGGTCTCCGATGAATCCCTTGTAATCCAGGACTACGGTATCGTCTATCTTAACGGGCTCGGCAGATTCCACCATGCGGGCGTTTCTCATCTGCAGGTTCTTAAGGGACTGCTCTACTGCGTCTGCTTCTACTTTCCTGAGCTCTCTTTCTGCTTTAAGGCCCTTGTACTCCTTGAGTTCTACTTCGGGGGGAACAGCTACGGTAACGATTACCTTAAAGCCTTTGCCCTGCTCTATCTTTTCGCCTTCAGCGAAGTCTATGGACGGCCTGTCGATGGGCTCTATCTTGAGCTCGTCAAGGACCTTGGGATAGTTTTCGTTGAGAAGGCTGTCTATTGCGTCGTCAAAGAAGATCCCGGAACCGTATCTTGCTTCTATGATCTTGCGGGGAGCCTTTCCCTTACGGAAACCGGCTACTGCTATCTTGCCACGGTTCTTGAGATAGGCTTTCTGGATAGCTGCCTCAAATTCTTCTGCGGTACATTCCATGCTGAACTTTACCTGATTGTTTTCTTTTCCGACATAAACGGGTGTCATGTATGATCCTCCTACTTGATTCTACCTATAAGGCATTTTTGGATTATATCATAATTGTTTTTCTAAAACAACGATAAATTAACGGTTTTGCGCCCCTTTGTGCGGCCTATACGCAGCTTTTTGGGAAAGCATATATAACTTTATGCTTGCAAAGCGCTTCCGCCCGTGCTAATATTCTCCGTATTCCAACAAGGAGATAAATATGGAAGTAGAAGTCAAGTACGCTGTCCCCTCTTCTGAGGTGATAGACCGCATCTGGAACGACAGGACTATAATAAATATATCGGACCCCGCCACACTGGAGAAGGTCCCTTTGTTTGCTGTATATTATGATACGGAGGACAAGAGCCTCAGAAAAAGGCACTATACTATAAGAGCCCGCTCCGAAGGCCCTGCTGCTTTTGCTACCGTAAAATGGGGCGGCTCATCTTCCGGCGCAATGCATAAGCGCGAGGAGATAAACGTTCCTATAGACCCTCAGAAGATCATAGAGGCGCCTTCCGTGGATCTTTTTGCAGGTTCCGCTGCATATAAAGACCTTAAAGAACTGACCGACGGCAAGCCTCTTGTACCTGTTCTTGTTATGCGCTTTACAAGAAGCCGCATGCGCCTGACCTTTGAAGGAAACATTATAGAGCTTGCGCTGGACCTTGGAAACATAGAGACCGCGAACGGAAGCACTCCCATATGCGAGATGGAACTGGAGCACTGTGCCGGCCCAAGCGAAAACTCAGTAAAAAAGCTCGGGGACCACATAGCTGAAAAGTACAGCCTGCGTCCCGAGCCTCGTTCCAAATATTCAAGAGGGCTTGCTCTTCTTGATCAGGATCATTTATAGCGCAGCACTGCCTTTGTGGCACCGCCCACGCTTGCGCGCACCTCTGTGTAGCCGTCTGCACCCGGCCTGCTTGAAAATTCAAGGATATCGCCCTCAAAGCACGGCCTTCTGAAGTGTATCTCCAGCTCTTTTATATCCATTTTTCTCCACTGCTCTGCGGAAAAGCAATTCGCAAACGCCTTAACATAGGCTACGTTGTTCATGTGGCCTACGAAATCCGTATCCAGGTTAAGCACTTTGTAAGAAGCGAACGGTTCCTGGGTAAAATCATCCCCCATTTTAAAGTATTTCTGCGGACAGGACTGTTCTGTGGGGAAGTCGAATTCTTCAGGATAGACGCTCCTTACGTTAACGTACTCGTTGGTGTTCTTGTCCAGTATGATCCATTCCGTTTTGCCTGCAAGCAGCAACTCC
>CADALS010000061.1 GCA_902788795.1 uncultured Eubacteriales bacterium
CTGCCAGAAGCGTTCTGATACTTGCGTCCTTCCTCTTTGGGGCAGGCGCCATAATATACGCAGACAGATATATCAGGAGGGGAAAATGAGACTACCGGGAATTCTTGCGGATGTTAACTTTGTGGGTTTGTTCCTGTACTTCGGCGTGGTAGCTGTTGCGGCGATCGCGATAATAGTCATAGCCACTGTAGTGCTGGTAAGGGTGCTGCGCACACGCAAAAAGATCGAAAAGCGTGCGGACGAGATCTTCGATCAGGTCCAGGATCAAAGGGATCGCTACGACCACGCAGAGGATTTTGACGAGAGATAGGGGGCAGCAGGATGAGTGCTATACTTCCGGATCTTATAGTGCCCGGCCAGGTAAAGGAGGCGCCAAGCGCTTCTCAGGGCGGGACGATATTTATAGTGATACTTGTGGTGGCAGCGGCACTTATAGCCCTGGTCGTTATCTTGTCCAGGCGTGCTGCTGCGTCGCGTAAGACAGAGGACGAGCCCAGTGCAGCTTTCGAGGGCAAGGACGCACCGCCGGAGAATGCGGACCCCGGCCCGGAACATTTCGGATCAGACTCGTCTGGGCATTTCGGGTCCGGAGCTTCTGAAGAATTCGGAAGCGGACAATCCGGAGCTGGTCCATCCGGAGAGGGCGGAGCTCTATGAGGCTGCTTCTGGCCTGCATCATAACCGTAGTCGTTGAGACTGCGCTGTTTTGGGCCGCCGGATACAGGAAAAAAGAGGACCTTGCGATAGTTGCCCTAGCCAATGTAATAACCAACCTTACGCTTAACCTTATGACGGGCTTCATCCCGGGCGCATCGGCTCTGGCAGCGGTGCTGGCCCTGGAGTGCGCCGTGGTAGTATGCGAATACCTTATATACCGCAGCGCGTTCGGCGGGAGCGCAAAGCTCTTTGCCCTGACATTCGCGGCAAACTGCCTTACCTACGGGCTTGGGCTCTTGCTGCAGCGCTTTGGAGTGCTATAAAACGCAATGATACAACATCCTTTTCCGCCGCTTTACTGCGCGGAGTCAAAAGTGCTCATACTGGGGTCGTTTCCCTCGGTAAAGTCCAGAGAGGCCATGTTTTTCTACGGTCACCCGCAGAACCGCTTCTGGAAGGTGATAGCGGCCCTGTTCGAAGAGCCCGTGCCTCGGACTGTGGAGGAGAAAAAGCAGCTCATCCTTGGCAGCGGGCTTGCGCTCTGGGACTCCATAGCAGCCTGCGATATAAAAGGCTCTTCGGACGCATCCATCAAGAACGCGGTGCCCACGGACCTTTCGGTGATACTGGATAACGCGCCCATTGAGCGGATCTTCTGCAACGGCAGCAGGTCCTTTGAGATATACAACAGGTACCAGTTTGCAAGGCTCGGAAGGCCTGCTGAAAAGCTTCCTTCCACAAGCCCTGCCAACGCGGCCTGCTCTTTGGAAAAACTCATAAACGAATGGAAAGTCGTCCGCGAATGCTTGTGACGGCGGCTTTTATGTGATATAATAACTGCGAACATTTGTTCTTGATGAATTTTACGCAGCAACTGGCAGGACAAAGACATGTCAAAGACAGATACAAATCAATTTACAATGTTCGAGGACACGGCCCACAGGCCCATAGCGGACCGGCTGCGCCCTAGGACTCTGGACGAGTTTGCAGGGCAGACCCACCTTATAGGCAAAGGCAAGCTGCTCAGAAAGCTTATAGAATCGGACCAGATAACATCCATGATCTTCTGGGGCCCTCCGGGGGTAGGCAAGACCACGCTCGCCGGCATCATAGCAAGCAGCACCAAGTCGGAGTTTATCAACTTTTCCGCAGTTACCAGCGGAATAAAGGAGATTAAGGCCGTTATGGAGCAGGCGGAGCAGAACCGCCGCTTCGGAACCCGAACCATAGTATTCGTGGATGAGATCCACCGCTTCAACAAGGCCCAGCAGGATGCCTTCCTGCCTTTCGTGGAGAGGGGAAGCATAGTGCTTATTGGCGCCACAACGGAGAATCCGTCGTTCGAGGTAAACGGCGCTCTTCTGTCCAGGTGCAGGGTCTTTGTGCTGCGCCAGCTTACGGAAAACGATATATTCGGCATACTCAAAAGGGCTATCAAGGACCCCCGGGGCTTTGGGGATCAGACTATTAACATAACAGATGATATGGTAAAGTCCATCGCAGCCTTCGCAAACGGGGATGCCAGGGCAGCTCTTTCCACTCTGGAGATGGTCATCCTTAACTCCGAGATGGATTCGGAAGGCGTGGTAAACGTTACGGACGAGATTATGCAGCAGAGCGTATCCCGCAAGTTCCTGCTGTACGATAAGAGCGGGGAGGAGCACTACAACCTTATCTCCGCCCTGCACAAGTCCATGCGCAATTCGGACCCGGATGCCGCTGTCTACTGGCTTGCCCGCATGCTGGAGGCCGGGGAGGATCCAATGTACATAGCAAGGCGCGTTACACGCTTTGCCGCAGAAGACGTTGGCATGGCGGATCCAAGGGCTCTGGAGATAAGCGTTGCGGCTTTCCAGGCTTGCCACCTTATAGGCATGCCGGAGTGCAGCGTCCACCTTACGGAGGCCGTTGTTTACAACGCTCTGGCGCCAAAGTCCAATGCTCTGGACGTTGCCTACTTGAGGGCCAAGCAGGACGCTCTGACCATGCTGGACGAGCCTGTTCCCATGCAGATACGCAACGCCCCCACCAAGCTTATGAAGGACCTTGGCTACGGCAAGGGCTACCAGTACGCCCACGATACCAAGGAGAAGATAACCAACCTGCAGTGCCTGCCGGATCAGCTTCTGGGCAGGGAGTACTACATTCCCACGGACCAAGGCTTTGAGACCCGCTACGGCGAGCGCCTCAAGGCTATCAAGGAATGGCGGGAGGCCCACGGCTACCCCAGGGCAAAGGGCAGCCAGACCGTCAAGGCCGAACAGCAACATAGCAGTCCTTCCCAAGATGGACTGCAGTCAGAGGATAAACATGTATAGTTCTTTTGCATTGCTATGCTTGTCTGTCTGACACGGCTCTCGCCTTGACAGGGCCCCTCCCAGCGGTTCTAAGCTCTGTCTGCGCCAAGGGCTTGCCAATCGCTAAGAACCGGGTTCCCCGACAGTCATCCAGTACAAGCATAGCAATGCAAAACAAATAAAAGCATACACTATGAACTACATCAAACTTGAAAAGGACGGCCACGTTGCCGTCGTAACAATGAGCCATGCCCCCATAAACGTACTCAGCTTCGAGATGCTGGACGAGATGTCTGCGGTCTTTTCCCAGCTGGAGCAGGATGCGGATACCTGGGCAGTTGTGCTGCGCTCAGACCAGAAGATATTCGCGGCCGGCGTGGATCTTAAGAACCTGCGCGCCGTGGACAGGCAGGGCAACCTGGATACTTCGGACCGCATACAGAAGGTATTCCTTCAGATAGAAAACTTCCCGCATCCGGTCATCTGCGCTGTGCACGGAAACTGCATGGGCGGAGGCCTGGAGCTAGCTTTATCCTGCGATCTTCGCGTCTTTGACGCTAACGTAAAGGCAGCCTTTACGGAGTGCGGCCTTGGCATATGCACAGGAGCCGGCGGGTCGGTAAGGCTCACAAGGCTCATAGGGGAAGGCCGCGCAAAGCGCCTGATCTACACTGGGGAGATGCTTTCCGCCCAGTCCGCTCTGGATCTTGGCATCTGCGAATACGTGGCAGAAGAGGGCAAGGCTGCGGAAAAGGCAATGGAGGTGGCCCGCGTAATATGCACCAAAGGTCCGAAAGGCGTTGCCACGGCTAAAAAGAGCATAGTGTTTGCGGCGTCCAACGACCTTCTTCCGGCTCTTGAATATGAGAACCGCATCAATTCGGAGCTCTTCGATACGGAAGACCGCGCCGAGGGCATAAATGCCTTCTTCGAAAAGAGAAAGCCGGAGTTCAAAAACAGATGATCAACGCAGATCTTTAAGGAATATGCAAGGAGTATACGCAGGCCTGCAAGGGTCGTGCAGAAAAAGAGTATAGAACACGGAGGATATTATGAAACTCGCAACAGCGCTGTCGCAGCGCGCAGACCTTCAGAAAAGGCTGACAGAGCTCAATACCAGGCTCAAGAACAACGCCAAGGTCCAAGAAGGGGAAGCTCCTGCTGAAAAGCCGGCAGAGCTTCTTAAGGAGCTGGACGGTCTGCTTTCCCAGCTGGAAGAGCTCGTGGCAAAGATCAACCTTACCAACAGCACTACGCTGGCGGATGGCAAGACCATAACAGAGCTCATAGCCCACAGGGACATGCTCTCCAAAAAGCTCAGCATCATGAGAGACTTTCTGGACGAGGCAAGCTCCAAGGTGGACCGCTATTCCCGCACGGAGATAAAGATAGAAAGCTCGGTGGATGTGGCTAAGCTGCAGAAGCAGGTGGACGCTCTGTCCAAGGAGCTTCGGGAAACTGACGAAAAGCTCCAGGAGCTCAACTGGACCACAGAACTTAAGTAAATATCAGTTGTTAGTCCTTCAGGCGGAGCGGGCGAGATCTCAGCGGTTGAGAATGAGCCGCACCTTTGATCAGTATGCCGGGCGCATACGCAGGCGTAGGCCTCACATTTCAAGCCCAAAACGAGGTACACGCGCAAATTTTACGGAGTATTTTTACTACCATATCGCCGGCCGTTTGCAAAGGACGAGGGTGGGTCAGGGGTATTTTAAGCGCCGCATAAAAGGCGTTAGTTTTAGTGTATAAAAGATAAACTGCAGAAAATGAGAAGACCTAAACTGGATCCTGCCAGGGTGGAGACCCTGCTGGATACTAAATTCATAAGCGTAACAGACCTTAAGTACGAGGGCGTTGCGCATTACTACAACGTGAGCCGCAAAAAGCCTGACGGCATAGTGGCTCTCAAAACAGAAGAGGAATTCAAGGCAGGGCTGCCTGACGCGGTCACCTGCATAGTTATAGTGCGCGTGCGCGGAGGGGAACCAAAACTGCTTCTTACCAGGGAGTTCCGCTACCCCTGCGGCCAGTTTTTGCTTAGTCCACCGGCAGGGCTCATGGACCCGTCGGACAAGGATGCACCGGTGCCCCAGATAGCAACAGCTGTAAGGGAGATCAGGGAAGAGACAGGCCTTGCGCTTAAGGACAGCGATAAGCTCTTTGTGGTGAGCCCTCTGGCTTTCAGCTCCCCGGGCCTTACGGACGAGAGCAACGGCCTTGTATGCGCTGTTGCGGATGTGGAAGACGAGGGCGTATTCAACTCCAACGGAGAGGAATCCACGGAAGTAATAGGGGATTACACCCTTGTGGACCGCGCGGAAGCCTTAAGGATACTTAAGCAGGGCAAGGACGACGAGGGCATATTCTATTCCGTCTACACCTGGATGGCTCTCACGTTTTTCGTGTCCGGGCTCTGGGAAGACTGGTGCTGAAGAACTATGGCTGGCCAAGCTTTGGATACAACTGAAAGGAAGGTTCTGCCGCGCATAGAGCAGACCATAGTAGTGGAGGGCAAGGACGATGTCTCCGCTGTTTTGGCTGCCGTGGATGCAAATGTGCTCTGGACCCACGGCTATGGCATAAACCAGAACACTCTGGACCTTATAAAGGCCGCCTACGAGCGCACCGGAATAATAATCTTTACAGACCCGGACCACGCAGGACGGCAGATACGGGAAAGGCTCACAAAACTCTACCCGGATGCCCTGCAGGCCTACCTTACCCAGGATCAGGCGGAAAAAGCAGGGGACATCGGCATAGAAAACGCCGCCCCAGACGCCATCCTCAGCGCCCTCAAAGCCTGCGGCGCGCATCAGGGGGACGGTTCTTCCGATGCATCGCATCAGGGGGACGGTTCTTCCGGTGCATCCGGCACTGTAAGCATGGAGGACCTTTTCTTCCTCGGCCTTGCCGGCACCGATGGCAGCTCTCAGAAAAGGGCTGCGGCCGGCGCCATCCTTGGCATAGGAACAGCAAACACCAAGACCTTCTTAAAGCGCCTCAGGCACTTTGGAATAGGCTTTGAAGAACTCAAAGAAGCAGTAGATAAAACAGAAAGATAGATATATGGATATAAAAAGCATCAAAACAGGAAAAGTAAACTACCTGGAAAAGCTGGATGCGGACCTTTACTGGGGAACGGACTTTGCCGGCGGGGACCTCTACGAAGCCGAAGAAGTCTACAAAATGCAGGGCCATGCAAACAGCAACAGACTCATATTCGTTTCTATGAAGGACAGCAAGGTCTTTGAGCCAGCAACTGCAGGGCCTGGGCAGTATTTCGGAAGACCGGTGGCATTTGAAGGCAGGATATACCTGCTCCTTGCGGACTTTGCGGATAGGAAGATAAACATACTGGTCTGCGCGGAGGATCTTTCCGGCGCCACGGTGCATGCCAGCCTCAGTCTGGACGCAGTCCCGGACTGCTACAACCTGATGCTGGATACCGCGCCGCTTACGCTTGTGCGCCAGGGTGCGGAAAACAAGTTTCAGGTGGTATGGCCGGAAAAGGGCGAGTTTGAGATAGCCCCCGCCGAGTCCTTCGATTTCAGGGATCAGGACACTCTTGTCTTTTCCAAATGGTTCGAAGACCCGGACTACCGCGAGGTAACTATCCTGAGAAAGTACCCGTCCGGGGAATTCATAGAAGAGCTTCCCGGTCCGGTAATGACATCCGAAGACGGCCAGAGGTGGCTGCTTTCGCAGGAATAGAAGGCTGAAGCTGCGCGGCAGCTCCGGCAGCAGAAGGAGACTCATGAACATAGCAGTCATAACCGGAGCATCCTCCGGAATAGGAAAAGAGCTGGTCTTTGAGGCAGACAGGCTTACGGATATAGAAGAGCTCTGGGTGATCGCAAGGCGCAGGGAAAGGCTGGAAGAGCTGCAGGCGCAGTGCTCGCATCCTGTAAAATGCGTGCCCTTGGACCTTACCCAGGAGAGCAGCATAGCGGAGTACAAGGCTCTTCTGGAGGCGGAAAAGCCTGTAGTTAAGCTGCTCGTAAACGCCGCAGGCTGCGGAGCTTTCGGGCCTTTCGATCAGAGCGATCTTGATGCCCAGATCACTAGTCTAAAGCTCAACATGCTAGCCCTCGTTGCTATGTGCAGGGTGAGCCTTCCCTACATGCAAAAAGGTTGCAGCATAATGAATATAGGCTCCAATTCCGCCTGGCAGCCCGTGCCTTACCAGGCTGTGTACGGCTCCTCCAAAGCAGGCGTCCTCAGCTTTTCCAGAGCTATCGGCAGGGAGCTTAAGCCAAAGGGCGTGCACGTCATCTGCGTGTGCCCGGGCTGGATCAAAACGGAGTTCCAGGCAGCTGCGGAGCACGATAAATACATCAGATATGTGGACCGCTGGTACGAGGCTTCGGAAGTTGCAAAGCAGGCCATGAAGGACCTTGCAAAGAAAAAGACCATATCCATACTCGGAAGCCCGGTAAGAAGGCAGGTAGCCCTTGTAAAGCACCTTCCCGTGGACCTGGTAATGAACATCTGGTGCAGGCAGCAGGGCATAGAGTAGCAGCGCGCCAAAAGCGGCGCGGAGGTTTATTATGCAGACCAAACTCGGAAAAAGATTCTGGACAGCCATGCTCATCTTCGGCCTTATGGGCCAGGTGGCGTGGGTAGTGGAGAACATGTATTTCAACGTGTTCATCTACAAGATGTTCCACGCAAGCGCTTCGGACATATCCGCTATGTTAATGGCAAGCGCCGTTGTTGCTGCGCTCACAACGCTCATCATGGGCGCGGTGTCGGACAAAGTCGGAAAGCGCAAAGCCTTCATGAGCGTAGGCTACATTATCTGGGGCATAAGCATAATAAGCTTTGCCTACATCAGGAGCGTAATGCTCACCATAGTCATGGACTGCGTAATGACCTTCTTCGGATCCACCGCCAACGATGCGGCCTACAACGCCTGGCTGACGGACCGCGGAGACGATACCAACCGCGGCAAGATAGAAGGCTTCAACTCCATGATGCCCCTGGTGTCCATACTGGTGGTGTTCGGCGGCTTCATGAGCTTTGACCTGGACGAGCAGAGCAGCTGGACCACCATATACTACATAATAGGCATAGCAACAACAGTAATAGGCATAGCAGGGTGGTTCCTTATAGAGGATGCCCCGGGTCTTAAGCCCAGCACCCAGCCAATAGGGCAGGTCCTGGCGTACAGCTTCAGGCCGTCCACGGTAAAGGCAAACAAGCGCCTGTACGCAGTGCTCGGCGCTTTTGCGGTATTCGGCATATCTATCCAGGT
>CADALS010000062.1 GCA_902788795.1 uncultured Eubacteriales bacterium
TATGTATGCTCTTATCTTTAGGCATTTTCTTCGCCTCCGATCGTTTTGCGGTCCTCCATCATCTGTATGAAGCGGTCGAAAAGGAATTCCGTGTCCTTGGGGCCGGAGCTTGCTTCCGGGTGGAACTGCACGGTAAAGCAGTCCCTGCCAGGATACTCCATGCCTTCGCAGCTGCCGTCGTTGGCATTTACGTAGCTGAGCTTTCCTATGCCGTCCATGCTGGCGTTGTCCACTGCGTAGCCGTGGTTCTGGCTGCTGATAAAGGTCCTGCCGTCCGCCAGCCTTTTTACCGGCTGGTTTGAGCCGCGGTGGCCGTACTTGAGCTTGTAGGTCCTGCCGCCCATGGCAAGCGCCGCAAGCTGGTGGCCCAGGCATATGCCAAACACAGGAAGAGCCCCTATGAGCTTTCTGATCTGCCCTATCTCGAAGGTGTTTTCCGCCGGGTCTCCTGGGCCGTTGGAGAGCATTACTCCGTCCGGCCGCAGCAGGGAGATGTCAGATGCTGTCATGTTGTGAGGCACCACAGTTACCCTGCAGCCGCGCTTTTGCAGGCAGCGTATTATGTTGCGCTTTGCACCGTAATCTATGAGCACCACATGGTACTTTTCCTTGCCCTGCGCGGGGTAGTCCTTTATGTCCCTGGTGCTGACCATTGCGACCACGCCCTCGACTTTGTAGGCTTTGATCTCTTCAAGCTGCGCCGGGATCTCGGAGCAGATGCGGGCGTTCATGACGCCGTATTCCCTTATTATCCTTGTTATGGCGCGGGTGTCCACGCCGCAGATGCCTGGTATGCCCTTTTCCTTAAGGAAAGCGTCCAGGGTGCCCTCGCTGCGGAAGTTGCTCGGAGCATCGCAAAGCTCGCGGACAACGTAGCCCGCGGCAAAGCTCTCGCCCTCCAGGTCTTCGGTTATAACGCCGTAGTTGCCTATCAGAGGGAAGGTCTGCATTATTATCTGGCCTGCGTAGCTGGGGTCGGAGAGGGTCTCGAGGTACCCTACCATGCCTGTGGTAAAAACAAGCTCGCCAGTGCTGTCAGCCGGCGAGCCGATCCGAGTTCCGCTGAAGACCATTCCGTTTTCCAGAACTAAATAAGCTTTCATCTGGTCACTTCTTTCAGTATCGATTCTGATGATCAATGTATTTGTATTGCCGGGCCGCAATGCACAAGTTCGAGGAGCGCTTTGCGGAGCGGTAGTCGAGACTCAATGACGGCGGAAAGAAGCCGACGATCAGGAGGCTTCGTCCGACGGAAGCAGAGGCTCAGCGTGAAGCCGCGCAGCGGGCTCCGAGGGCTTGCTGCATTGCGGCCCGGCAGTTATGAAAACATTTATTTCGGCAAGTCGCTGCTGAGAGTGGCCAGCATGACAGCCTTAATAGTGTGCATGCGGTTCTCGGCTTCGTCGAAGACGATCGACTGCGGGCTTTCGAAGACCTCGTCGGAGACTTCCATGCAGTCTATGCCGTATTTCTCGTAAGTCTTTGCGCCTATCTCCGTCTTAAGATCATGGAAGGACGGCAGGCAGTGCATAAAGCGGCACTGGGGGCCGGCTGTCTGCATTATCTTTGCCGTTACCCTGTAAGGAGCAAGCTCTTTGATGCGCTCTTCCCAGACGCTGTCCGGCTCTCCCATGGACACCCAGACGTCTGTATAGATAACGTCAGCGCCTGCTGCTGCCTTTGCGGGATCCTCCTCAAACTCCAGGACCGCGCCGCTTTCGGCAGCGATCTTCTGGCAAGTTTCGATCAGAGCCTTGTCCGGGAAGTACTTTGCCGGAGCGCAGGCCACAAAATGCATGCCCATCTTGGCGCAGCCTATCATCAGGGAGTTCGCCATGTTGTAGCGCGCGTCCCCGAAGAACGCCAGCTTGCGGCCCTTAAGGCTTCCAAAGTGCTCCTGCACCGTCATGAGGTCCGCCAGCACCTGAGTAGGATGATACTCGTTGGTAAGACCGTTCCAGACCGGAACATCCGCAAACTTTGCAAGCTCCTCCACGCGCTCCTGGCCGAAACCGCGGTACTCTATGCCGTCGAATATGCGGCCAAGCACCCTTGCGGTATCCGCTATGCTCTCCTTCTTGCCCAGCTGGGAGCTGGACGGATCCAGAAACACGGGGTGCATGCCAAGGTCCGCCGCCGCCACCTCAAAGCTGCAGCGCGTGCGGGTGCTGTTCTTTTCGAATATTAGGGCGATGTTTTTGCCCTCGCAGTACCTGTGAGGAACGCCATGCTTCTTCAGTTTTTTGAGCTTTGCGGAAAGCTCAAGCAGCTCCGCTATCTCGTCTGCGGAAAAATCCAGCAGAGTCAGAAAGTCTTTACCCTTAAGATCCATTATCTGCACCTCATTATAGGGGACGGTTCTCTTTCATCTTTTGGGAATGATTCCCAAAAGATGAAAGAGAACCGTCCCCATTATCTTATTTGCAAGCGTCTTTCAGCACAGTTATTGCTTTTTCCAGCACATCCTGGGGGATGTTGAGCGCCGGAAGGAGCCTTACCTTGTCCTTTGCTGTAAGGCAGAGGACGCCGTTTTCCATGCATTTTGCCACGACTTCCTTTGCCGGCTTTACGGTCTTGATGCCTATCATAAGGCCCAGGCCACTGACGCTCTCCACGCCCTCCGCGCCGCTAAGCTGATCGAATATGTACTTGCTCTTGCTGCGTACATCCGCCAGCAGAGCATCATCTATGCGTTCCATTATGCTGACGCCGCCTGCGCAGGCCACCGGATTTCCTCCGAAAGTGGAGCCGTGGTCGCTGGGGCCGAAGACGTCCTTGAGCTTTTCTCCAAGCATCACGGCGCCTATTGGAAGGCCTCCGCCCAGGCCCTTGGCCGTGGATACTGCATCAGGCAGCACTCCGAAGCACAGGTAAGCGTAGCACTGTCCGCTGCGGCCGTTGCCTGTCTGGACCTCGTCCACCATGAAGATGATGTCTTCGTCCGCGCAGAGCTTGGCTATCCCCTTGATAAAGTCCGCATCCAGAGGCATAACGCCGCCCTCGCCCTGCACGCACTCTATGAGTATGCCCGCGGGCTTGACCTCCGCCGCCAGCTTTTTAAGGCCTTCAAGATCGTTGGCGTCTGCGTAGGCAAAGCCCGGAGTCAGAGGCTGGAAGAGCTTGTGGAAGTATTCCTGGCCTGTTGCCGCAAGCGTTGTAAGAGTGCGGCCGTGGAAGCTGTTTTTGAGTGTAATGATAGTGTAATATTCCGGGCCTTTCTTCTCCGCTGCGTACTTTCTTGCGGCCTTGATTATGCCCTCGTTTGCCTCCGCGCCGGAGTTTCCGAAGAATATCTTCTTCATGCCGCTCTTTTCGCAGAGCAGCTTGGCAAGCTTTACGCAGGGCTCGGTGTAGTAGAGGTTGGACATGTGCTGAACCTTGCCCAGCTGAGCAGTTACTGCAGCCGCCCACTGCGGATCCGCCACGCCGAATGTGTTTACCGCTATACCGGTCCCAAGGTCTATGTACTCCTTGCCAGTCTCATCGTACACCAGGCTGCCCTTGCCGCTTACTATCTCCAGCGGAAACCTTGCATAAGTGTTTGCTATATACTGTTTATCCAGTTCTTTTAAATTTTCCATGACTGCTCCTATACGAACATAGTGCCGGCGCCTTCATCAGTCAAAAGCTCCATAAGTATGGAGTGTGGCACGCGTCCGTCCATTATTATAGCTTTGCGCACGCCCCTCTTAAGGGCGGTTATGCAGCACTCTACCTTTGGTATCATGCCGCCGGCTATGACTTTCTGCTCAAACAGCTGCTTTGCCTCCTGAACTGTCAGCTGGGAGATCAGGGAGTTCGGATCGTCCTTATCCCTGAGCACGCCCGCGATATCCGTAAGCATTATCAGCCTCTTTGCCTCCAGCGCGCCTGCTATGTAGGCCGCTGCGGTATCTCCGTTGATGTTGTAGGTGTTGCCCTCGCGGTCGCAGCCTATGGTGGAGATCACCGGAATGTAGCCTTTTTCAAGCAGGTCTGTTACGGGCTGGATGTTGATCTTGGTGACGCTGCCCACGTAGCCAAGGCGCTCGTCTTTTTGGGTGCACTCTATGAGCCTTCCGTCCAGGCCGGAAAGCCCTATGGCCTTGCCGCCCTTTACCTCCAGGAGGTTCACCAGAGTCTTGTTGATCTTGCCTGCCAGCACCATCTGGACTATGTCCACGGTCTCCTTGTCGGTAACGCGCAGGCCGTCAACGAATTCGGCCTTCTTGCCGAGCTTTGTCATAAGATCGGAGATCTCCGGGCCGCCGCCGTGCACAAGCACCACTTTTACGCCGATAAGGGTAAGGAGCACTATATCCTCCATTACCTGCTGGCGCAGCTGCTCGTTTATCATGGCGTTGCCGCCGTACTTAACGACGACTATCTCGCCTCTGTATTTTTCTATGTAGGGCAGTGCCTCTACCAGTATCTGCGCCCTTTCGGCGTTGGAAAAATCGGTATTCATCAGGTCCTGTACTCTCCGTTTATCTTTACGTAGTCGTAGGTAAGATCGCAGCCCCATGCTGTAGCGCTGAACGGGCCGTCCCCTACGCTTACGATTATGTCTATCTCGCTTTCGTGAAGCACTTTTGCGGCAAGCTCTTCGGAGAAGGGTATTCCGGCTCCATTCTTGCAGAGCGCTACCTCTCCGGCCGCAGACTTAAAGCTAAGATCTATCTTGCTTACGTCCAGGTCCGCGCCGCTGTAGCCAAGTGCGCAGAGCACCCTGCCCCAGTTGGCGTCCTCTCCGAACATTGCGGACTTTACGAGGCTGCTTGTTATGACGCTCTTTGCCGCGATCTTTGCGGTCTCAAGGTCCTTGGCTCCGGAAACTACGCATTCGAGAAGCTTGGTAGCGCCCTCGCCGTCTCCTGCTATGCGCCTGGAAAGGTCCATGTTGACGGTGTTGAGAGCCTTCATGAAGATCTCGAAGTCCTCACCGTCTTCTGTTATCTTCTTGTTGCCCGCAAGGCCGTTGGCCATCAGGACAACAGTGTCGTTCGTGGAGGTGTCTCCGTCCACGCTGAGCATGTTGAAGGTGTTCTTTATGTCTCCGGACAGGGCCTTTTTGATCATGGCCGGGGTTATCGCAACGTCAGATGTAAGGAAGACCAGCATGGTAGCCATGTTCGGGTGTATCATGCCGCTGCCTTTGGCTATGCCGCCTATGTGGCAGGTCTTGCCGCCGAGGGTGAACTCCACCGCAACTTCCTTGGGCTTGGTGTCTGTGGTCATTATAGCGTGGCAGGCTTCAAGGCTTCCGTCTTCGGAAAGCTGCTCCACCACGCCGGGCATTCCTGCTGCTACAGGGTCCAGGGAGAGAGGCTCGCCTATAACGCCTGTGGAGGCTACGACTACGTCTGCCGCCCTTATTCCTGTGTACTTTTCTACGAGCTCAGCCATGCCCTCTGCTATCTCTATGCCGTTGGCGTTGCAGGTGTTTGCGTTGCCGCTGTTGCAGATGACTGCCTGGGCAATGCCGTCCGCAAGGTGGTCCTGGTCTACCAGTATTGGTGCGCCCTTGACAAGGTTAGTTGTATATACCGCAGCTGCTGCGCAGGGCTCGGAGCTGACTATAAGGGCCAGGTCCTTCTTCCCGGGGTTCTTGCGTATGCCGCAGTGCACGCCGGCTGCCTTAAATCCTTTTGCGGCACAAACGCCGCCGCTTATCATCTTCATCGTATCCTCCGTTTATAAGATCAGGCCCGTCTCCTGGGGGAGTCCGAGCAGTATGTTCATGTTCTGAAGGGCCGCTCCGCTGGCGCCCTTGCCAAGGTTGTCGAAGCAGGCTATCAGAAGTATGCGCTCCTCGTTTCCTGCTACGGTAACGACCATGTCGTCTCTTCCTGCCAGCGCGTTTCCGAACACTCCGCCGTCCGGGCAGGGTTCGTAGTGCACAAGCTTGCCGCTGTAGTAGCTCTTGTACAGCTCCTCCACGGCTTTTCTGCTGCCCTTAAGGTCTTTTGCGAACAGCGGGACTGTTACCGTCATGCCGCTGTAGAAGTCCGCTACTATGGGGCAGAAGACCGGGGCTGTGTGGAGCCCGCAGATCTTTTCCATCTCCGGCAGGTGCTTGTGGCTTTGGGTAAGGCCGTACTGCTTTGGGGAGTCCAGCGGATCTGTCCCTTCCGCGTTCTTTCTGCCCTTTTCCCAGGACGCTCTGCCTTCGGCTTCGTAGTCGGCTATCATCTTCTTGCCGCCGCCGGAGTAACCGGTAACGGAAAAGCATGTGAGCGCAGCCTCCGGGCTGACGAGGCCCTCCTCTACCAGCGGTGCCACCAGGGCTATAAATCCGCTTGCGTGGCAGCCGGGGTTTGCTATGCGCTTGGAAGCTGCTATCTTTGCAGCCTGGCCTTTGAGCTCCGGAAAGCCGTAGGTCCAGCCGTCTGCCGTTCTGTGAGCCGTGGACGTATCTATTATTGCTGTATCTGCGCCTGCAATCTGCGCTGCCTCTATAGCTGCGGCGTCCGGAAGGCAGAGGAAGGCTATGTCAGCCTCCGCAAAAGCGCCCTTCTTAGCCGCCGGGTCCTTGCGCAGCTCGTCCGAGAGCTGGATGATCTCTATATCCTTTCTTTCAGCAAGCCTTTCGTATATCCTAAGGCCGGTGGTTCCGGCCTTGCCGTCTATGAAAACCTTTGTCATAGCTTTTTCCTCTTGAGGCGGGCTACTCTATAGCCGCCCTTACGAATTCTATCTGTTTTTCTACCGATGCGACCGATGTTCCGCCTTCGGAGATGCGCTTTTCCATGCAGTTCATCAGGTCTATATCGTTATATACGTCTTCCTCGAACAGATCGCAGAAGCCTTTGTATTCGCCAAGGCTCACAGTCTCCAGGACCTTGCCCTGCTCTATGCATTTTGCTACTATCTGTCCGGATATCTTGTAGGCGCTCCTGAACGGAAGGCCTTTCTTTACCAGGTAGTCTGCCAGGTCTGTGGCGTTTATGAAGCCCTCCTGCGCAGCTTTTTTCATGTTTTCCGGAAGAGCTGTCATGCTGGCTATCATGGGTGCCGCAACCTTAAGGCAGAGCTTAACGGTGTCCACCGCGTCGAATACGGCCTCTTTGTCCTCCTGCATGTCCTTGTTGTACGCAAGGGGCAGGCCCTTGAGTGTGGTGAGCAGTGCCATCAGATCCCCGTAGACGCGGCCTGTCTTTCCGCGTATCAGCTCCGCCATGTCCGGGTTCTTCTTCTGAGGCATTATGGACGATCCTGTGGTAAAATCGTCCGAAAGCTTTATGAATCTGAACTCCCAGGAGGACCACAGCACCAGTTCCTCGGAAAGCCTGGAAAGGTGCATCATCAGTATGGCCAGCGCCGAGAGCAGCTCCAGGCAGAAATCCCTGTCGGACACGCCGTCTATGCTGTTGAGGGATATCTCGTCAAAACCCAGGAGCGCGGCTTCGTAGCGCCTGTCTGTATCGTAGGTGGTTCCTGCCAGCGCGCAGCTTCCTATGGGGGAAACATTGGTGCGCTGCCTGCAGTCGGAGAGCCTTCCTATGTCCCTCAGGAGCATCATAGCATATGCCAGCAGCTGGTGCGCAAAGCTTACGGGCTGGGCCCTCTGAAGGTGGGTATACCCTGGCATTATAGACTCTTTGTGCTGCTCCGCCTGGTCCGCAAGGGCCGCGATCACAGCCTTTACGAGCTCTGTTATCTCTTTTTCCTCGTCCATAAGGTAGAGCCTCATGTCCAGAGCTACCTGATCGTTCCTGGAGCGGGCCGTGTGGAGCTTCTTTCCGGCTTCGCCTATGCGCTCGGTAAGGACCTGCTCCACAAACATGTGGATATCCTCGCAGCTCATATCGAACTGAAGCGCTCCGGACTTGAGGTCTTCAAGTATGCCGGCCAGCCCGCTGCTTATCTTATCGCACTCGTCCGGGCTGATTATGCCCCTGGCTGCCAGCATTGCCGCGTGCGCCAGACTGCCCTTTATGTCCTGCTCGTAGAGCCTTTTGTCAAAGCGCAGCGAGGAGTTCAGTTCGTCTGCCAGACTGTCTGTTATACCGGCAGTTACCCCTGCCCACATCTTTGCCATGATATACTCCTTTATTCTGCAATATCCTGCGCGGAAAAACCACGCAGGATATCTTGTTTGTTACTTGCCGTCTACCATTGCCTGGACCTTTATCGGCAGGCCGTAGAGATTGATGAATCCGGCTGCATCAGCCTGGTTGTAATCGCTCTCGCCGAAGGTCGCGATAGC
>CADALS010000063.1 GCA_902788795.1 uncultured Eubacteriales bacterium
GAAAAGCAAACGATTTTACGACAGGCCCCATACTCGGGCCTATGCTTAAGTTCACGCTGCCCATACTGGGCGCGCTGGTGCTGCAGTCCCTGTACGGCGCGGTAGACCTTTGGGTGGTCGGCCAGTACGGCGTCACGGCGGACATCTCGGCGGTATCCACAGGCGCCCGCATGATAGGCACCATCACTAACATCATAATCGGCCTGGCCGTGGGAACATCGGTACTGATCGGCCAGTACATGGGCGCCGGCAAGAAAGACAAAGCCGGGGACATACTTGCCGCGGGCATCAAGCTCTTTGCGGTCTGCGCCCTGGTCTTTACCATAGTCGTACCAATCCTCTCCCCGACTCTGGCGACCCTGCTCAAATCCCCTGCCGAAGCCTTCCCCAAGGCGGTCTCCTACATGAGGATATGCTCCTACGGAGCCATTTTTATAGTTGCCTACAACCTGATGTCCAGCCTTTTCAAGGGCATGGGCGATTCCGCCACCCCGCTGATGGCTGTTGCGATAGCAGCGGTCCTCAATATTATCGGCGATATAGCCTTCGTTAAGGGCCTTGGAATGGGAGCCTCCGGAGCAGCGCTGGCAACGGTCATCTCCCAGGGCGTGAGCGTGGTGATCTGCCTGTTCGTGATCAAAAAACGCGGCCTGCCGTTCGATTTCAGCCTGGCAAACCTTAAGGCCAAACAGGGAGACAACATCAAGAGGACGGTCAAGCTGGGCGTTCCTATCACGCTCCAGAGCATACTCGTAAACATCTCGTTCCTGGTGATAACCGCTATAATCAACGATATCGGCCTGATAGAATCTTCCGGTATGGGCGTTGCGGAGAAGCTGTGCAGCTTCATCATGATGCTGCCGATCGCGTTCTCCCAGAGCCTTTCCGCCATGGTCGCGCAGAACATCGGCGCTGCCAAGCCGGAGCGCGCGGACAAGGCCATGCTGATAGGCATGCTGGCGTCCTTTGCCATGAGCCTTGTGGTGGGCTACCTGTCCTTCTTCCACGGGGATCTTCTGTGCAGGGTATTCAACAGCGACCCGCTGGTCGTGGCAGCTGGCTGGGACTATCTTAAGGGCTACGCTATCGACTGCCTGCTGACGTCCTTCCTGTTCTGCTTTATCGGTTACTTCAACGGCTGCGGCTACACCTTCTTTACTATGGTCCAGGGCGTTGTCGGGGCCTTCTGCGTAAGGATCCCGGTGTCCATACTGATGAAGTCTATCCAGCCGGTATCGCTGTTCAGAATAGCGCTGGCCACCCCGGCATCCTCCTTCGTGCAGATCATCCTCTGCGTCATCGTCTTCATCATCAAAAAGCGCAAGCGCACTTAGGGACGGTTCTCGGGTGCCAACTTCGCAAAACAAAAAGCAGAGACGACTTAGCTGTCTCTGCTACTTTTTATTTTGGCACCTGAGAACCGTCCCCGAATGCTTTATTTGTTGTGGACCAGGCGGTCGGTCTTCCACTTACCGGAGGCCAGGAAGCCGAAGGCCACGAACATCGGCACCCAGCCGGCAAAGCCATCGCCCAGCCAGAAGCCCTTAACAGACATGCCGAAGGTGAATCCCAGCAGATAAGAAAGCCCTATCCTGAACACTATGCCGTCCAGCAGCGCAATGATCAGGTTCAGCTTGGAGTTGCCGGAGCCGTTGATCAGCGAGAACCCGAAGGTCCTGGCCGCTGTTCCTATAAAGTTTATAACTATCGGGAAGATCAGCACATCCGAGATCGAAAGCACAGCATCATCCGTAGTAAACATGCTGAAAACCGTAGTCGGGGACATAATAACGATCAGGCTCAGCACGCCGCAGACGCAGATCATTATCGCGGAAACGATGCCAAGTATCTTAGGCACCCTCTCGTACTTGCGGGCGCCAAGGCACTGCCCTATGTTAGCGCTTCCAGCAGCTATAAACGACATTGAAACGATGCCTGCAAACATGCCAGTCTTATTGTAGATACCAGCCAGCGCGGAGTAAGCGTAGCCGCTGTCGTTGATCCAAGCAGCAAGCACGGTCTTGGACAAGGTTACCGCAGCGCTCTGGATGGACATCGGAATTCCAAGCTTTATAAGAGGCTTTGCGACCTCTGGGTATATCCTGAAGCTGCTGAATTTAAAGTCGAAACCGAATTCATCGCGCTTGTGGTAGAGGTAGATGAACGCTGTTATGAAGCTTACAGCCTGGCCGATAACTGTTGCCAGCGCAGCTCCGAACGCGCCCATGTGCATGTACTTTACGAAGGTCACGTCCAGGACGATGTTGAGGACCGACGCTATCACTATGAAAATGAACGGCCGCTTGGAATCACCCATTCCACGGAGTATGCCGCAGACCACATTGTACCCGGCGATAAAGAAGATGCCGAACACGCAGGTCATGTAGTAGTTGTGGGTCTCTGAGAACGCAACTTCGTCTGTGTTGAGCCAGTGCAGCGGGGCATCGCCCACCAGCATACAGAATACGAATATCACAGCCGCCGCCGTGAACGTGATCACGAACATGGTTGCGATCATCTTAACTATGCTGTCGTGCTTTTTGGCGCCGACATATTGCGAGATGATGACCTGCCCTGCACTTGTAAATCCTATCAGAATGAATGTCATCAGGTGAAGGATCTCGCCTCCTATGGAGACAGCGGCCATTCCCACGCCGCCTTCGACCTGCCCGACGACGATCATGTCTACTACGTTGTAGACTGCCTGCAGGAGGTTAGCCAGGAAAAGCGGCGCCGCGTAAGTAAGCAGCTGCTTTACGATACTGCCCTCCGTGAGGTTTTTTACCATTGTTTTGTTTTCTGCCATGAATTCTTCCTCTTGCAGGTCCCCTGACCCACACTATTCCACGCTATTTGATTTATGACTATATAATACCACAAGACCCGCTGGAAAATTTAATTAATAAATGAATAACGGAGTATAAAGTATTTTCACAGCCTGTAAAAAACTTTTGCACCGCACCAGGGCGCATCAGGGGGACGGTTCTTTCGATGCATCAGGGTACATCAGGGGGACGGTTCTCTATGCTGTTTTCAGCAAGGGGGACGGTTCTCTATGCTAAAAGCAGCATGGGGGACGGTCCTATTTCAATTGAGACGCAGCCGGTGCAGCCGGGCCTTAAAAACCTACTGAATATTAATAAAACACAGTCTCCTGCCTGAGGCTCTCCGCAGGAGCAGCTGATGTCCGGCTTTGGGGATAGAGGCCGAGCGTAAGGCGCAGCCATTTACGGCAAGCCTTAGCGCTAAGCGAGAAGCGGCTGTAGCTTCGAGCGAGCCAGACGCGCGGTCGAGGCAGAAAGCCCAATAAGCCGGCTAACAGCGGCGCGTGCGAGGACTTAGAGCCGAAGGCAGAAAACTGTGCTTTAGAAATGTTGAGCGGGCTGAAGAAAACTCATGAGCCCCGGACCCGGCGGCTATTCACCAAATATCGGACGTTGGAGATCTACAGCGCAATAAAAAGAGGACCGTCCCCTATGCGTTTTTCAGCATAGAGAACCGTCCCCTTTGTTAGTTTATTGGTTTATGAAGTTGGCACCTGAGAACCGTCCCCGAGTGCTAGCACCTGAGAACCGTCCCCGAGTGCTACAGGATGATGTTCATTACTGCGCCGAAGATGAGTATGATCACAAGGAATGCTACCAGGAAGGCAAGCATGTACTTGTACATATTCTTCTTGGTGATGGATGTGAGTCCGTGCAGGTAAGGAGCTGTTCCTGTTCCGCCCGGGGTGATGAATCCAGGCATGGATGCCCACATGATGCAGACGCCCAGAGCCAGAGGAGCCAGGTTGAACGCAGCAGCAAGAGGAATGGTGGCGCTCATAAAGATAACACCTGTTGCCATGTTGGAGAAGAAACCAGTAACTATTACAGTCAGCAGGCAAGCCACCAGCAGGAGCAGGACGCCCGGCATTCCGTCGAATATACCTGCGAATGCAGCGGTAAGGGTGGGCCTGATACCGGAATCAGCGCCGCCGACCAGTCCTGCATAGTAAAGCATAACTGCTGCGGAGAGTATCATCGGCCATGCAACACCGTTCTTCATAGCCTCGCCGGCAGAAACGATGGGCTCACCATCGATGCGGATAGCAAAGCAGACAACTGCGCATGCAGTGAACCACAGAGCTGTGGTAAGGGTTCCGGAGAGGAACTTGGAAACTGCCCAGTTTCTGAACAGAGCCGGGATAACAGCGCCGAGGATCATGACAAGGAAGAGGATGAGCATTACTTTGCCCTTCTTGGAGAGCTTATGCTCCTCGCCCTTAACAGCATCCATCTTAATATCGGCCAGCTTGCTGTAGTTGCAGCGGAGTATGAACTTCATTACAAGGACGTATACGATATCCAGAACTATGTTCAGAACGATACCGAAGCCCATGTAAAGAGCGGTGTCCAGAGGCTCGCCCGCTATGGATTCATAGGATGTGATGAAGGATGCGATCCAGGAACCGTAAGGGATAACGTTGGAAGCAAGCGCGGATGCGAAAAATGTAGCAACCATGAAAGCATCGTGCTCCTTGGTGCGCTCTTCGTAGCCGGCGGCAGTCATAACGCCTTCTGCAAGAGCAAGGACTACAAGGGTGTGTACCTTGAGCGCGGAGATGAGGGATGCAAGGATGAGGAAGATCATTACGAACATGGTGCTCTTTCCATACATGAACTTGCGGGTCATCATCCAGTTAGCAAGGTAATCTGTAGCTCCGGACTTCTTGAGCGCGTAGATGAGCGGCAGAACTACGAGCATCTGCCATACTGTGGTATTGCCAAGGGTGCTGGTAACTACGCCGCCTGCAGCTACGCCGGACAGCAGCGGGAACATTACCATGGAAGCCAGGGAACCGGTTATCATGTCTATGGTAATGAACCAGTAGTTTGTTACAAGGAAGGTTCCGATAAGAGCCATTCCCATCGGTGTGATCTGTCCCGGCGGGGTGATCTTTGAAAAAGCAAACGCTACTACAACGCCTATCACAAGGTGGATAAGCATCATGTAGGGATTCTGTTTTTTAGTCTGTGCCATTTTTTCTCTCCTGATCGAATGTAATGGTCTGATAATGCTTTGTTTTTAGGGCATGAGCAGCTCGGTGAGCTCTCTCATATCGGCAACGTCTTCCAGTTTATCGCAGAGGTCTATGGCCTTCTGGGCCTTTGCGTGGGAGATTATGCCGTAGGCGTCGATCTGATCCCAGAACTTGTCAAGCAGCTGCTCTCTGGTGGGCCAGGTGTGCATGGAGAACTGGGTAGCGTCGGAAACGCCAACGTGCTTGGTGCCGTCCTTTTCCGTAACGGTTATCCTTACGGTGTTCGGATCCCTGGAAAGGTCCGAAGCGTGGCTCATGCGGCAGATGCCTGTAAGGCGCAGCAGCTCCGGGTTGGTAAGGCAGGCCTCGCTGTAGTGGCGGGTCCTGAACGGTCCGTAGAGTATCGGAGCGCAAACTGCGTACTGGTAGGAGAACTGCGCATGGGTGAGCGGGTCTCTGCCTACCTCGTAGGGCTTCCAGTAGTACATCTCGGTGTAGCCGTCTGGGATCTCCAGGTGGATGTCTACGATGTCCTTGGGATCGCAGCAGCCGCAGAGCTGAGAGCCCGCGAATGCTACGATGGTGGCGGGGCTTCCTACCGGGTAGAGCTTTATGGACTCCTCCATGTAGAAGTACTTGCCGTAGTCATCGGTGAGGATCTCCGGGTTGCAGGCCTCTTCCATGCCGCGGTACTGGCGGTAGATGTTGCGGGGGCCTTCGAAGATGTTGTTGAGCGAGCTGAAGTCTTTTGCTGCCAGCCTGGTGCAGAAATCTGCGTTGCGGATGTTGTAGCCTGCGCCCAGCTTTGCGGAGGTAGCGTAGTCGAAGATGTGAGACATCGTTCCGCCTACCATGCCCATGGCCATGCCCCAGGCATCACGCAGCTGCAGTGCGTTAAGGCCTCTCATCCTTGCGAACGAAGCGCAGACGCCGTAGACAGGCATAGTGAAGGAGCTGTCCCAGCCCACGCCGAAGTTCCAGCGGCCGCCTGCTGCCATGATGCGCAGCGAAAGGTCTTCAGATACTACCTCGTGAGCCATGTAGTCTTTTCCGGAGAAGCCGTAGACTGCAGCAGCCGTGAGGTTAGCGTTGATAAGTGTTGCGGATTCCTTGCTGGGCCACTTTGTGCCGTCGCGAAGGGTGATGTACATCGGCTCGTAATCGTTGGAGCGCGAAGACATCGCGTTGATCATTCCTGCGTTGCCAAGGGATGCCTTGCCGCCCAGGATGAAGATAGGAGCCTCGCCGGTCTCGCCGTAGCTTTCCACGACCGACTTTACTTCCCTGTTTCCGAATGCCAGAGCGCCGCCGGCCAGGTTACCGATGTTGTCGATAAGCTTTGCCTTGGCTATCTCTACATTGCGCTCAGAGAGGTCTTCGTATTTTACCTTGAGCGCGCCTTCGGAAAGGATCTCAGCAATGTTTTTTCCTGCCATTTATACTCCTTTCTGTTTTGTGGGGCTTAAAGCCCTGAAAATGATTGCGGTGCGGGCTGATGCCCTGAGTTAAAAATGAATTATTGCGAACGGAACGCTTACTGCTCAAGGAGGCTGGTGAGCTCCCGCATGTCCTGCAGGTCTTCCAGCTTATCCACGAGCTGTATGCACTTTTCCGCTTTTGCCTTGCTTATGATGCCGTATTCGTTTATCTGAGCCCAGAACTTGTCCAGAAGCTGCTCCCTGGTTGGGTAATCGTGCATGGAGAAGTCTTTTGGGGTCTTAGTCACGGAGTGCCTGGTGCCGTCTTTTGCTACCACGGTGGCTCTGATCTCGCCTTTTTGCAGATCCGGGGAGTGCAGAAGCCTTGTCATGTGGCAGAGCTTTACGACTTCCGGGTCCGTAAGGACGCTCTCGCGGTAGAGGTTGATGCCGAACTTGCCGTATTTGAGCGGCGCCGCCAGTGCGTACTGGTAGGAGAACTGCGCGTGTGTAAGCGGGTCCCTGCCGATCTCATAGGGCGGCCAGTAGTAGCCATGGTGCTGCTCCATGCAGAACTCCAGGGTGATGTCCGCTATGTCTTCCGGCTTTTCGCAGCCGGAGAGCTCCGAGCCTGCAAACGCTACTATGGTGGCCGGCGTTCCGACCGGGTAGAGCTTTATGGACTCTTCCATAAGGAACTGCTTGCCGTAGTCGTAGAGGTATTCCGGGCTGCAGGCCTCCTCCATGCCGCGGTACTGGCGGTAGAGGTTGCGGGGGCCTTCGAATATGTTGCTTAGCGAGCTGAAGTTCTTAGCTGCCAGCCTGGTGCAGAAGTCCGCGTTGCGTATGTTGTAGCCTGCGCCAAGCTTGGCGGAAGTCGCGTAATCGTATATATGGCTTATGGTGCCGCCTACCATGCCCATGGCCATGCCCCAGGCATCGCGGAGCTGCAGTGCGTTAAGACCGCGCATCCTTGCAAAAGCAGCGCAGACGCCGTAGACCGGCATGGTAAATGAGCTGTCGTAGCCGACATCGAAGTTCCATCTGCCGCCTGCTGCCATTATGCGCACGGACAGGTCTTCTGCCACTATCTCGTGAGTTATGTAGTCCTTGCCGGAAAAGCCGTAGACCGCGCCTGCCGTAAGGACCGCGTTTATAAGGGTGGCAGATTCCTTGGAAGCCCAGCGCACGCCGTTAAGGTTCATGAACATAGGCTCAAAATCGTTTGAGCGGGAGCTCATGGCGTTTACCATGGCAGCATCGCCCAGACTTGCCCGGCCTCCGAGAATAAAAATAGGAGCCTCGCCTTTTTCTCCGTAGCTTTCGATAACAGACTTTACTTCCCTGTTACCAAAAGCAAGGGCTCCCCCGGCGAGATTCCCTATGTTGTCCAGGAGTTTGTCCTTAGTGAACTTGATGTTTCGCTCAGAAAGGTCGGAGAACTTCACCTTAAGAGCGCCTTCGGAAAGGATCTGAGCTGCATTCTTTTCTGACATGGTACACACTCCTTAAAGATATCCTTACGGGATGACCTGCATTACATAACACACTGAACTGTTATACTGCTCCTGTAATTATTTTATTCTATTCGATATAGAGTTGCATTCCGACTTCTTTGCATTTGCGATGCTATTTTTGCATAATAAAACTCTACTCTGTCTGAATATTAGTTAAAAGCATTAAAAAACGCCCATATGGGCGTTTTCGTAACATTACCGAAATGTAACAACGTCGTTTTGATTTAAAAACAGCATTGATGATTCAAGGCTGCTATCTTGGCGGCAGCTTTACTGATCCTCTTCAAACAGCGGAACGGCAGCTTTTTCGAGCTTTTCCAGCGCCTTGTTCTGGTTGTCCTTCATGCTGAGCATGTAATATTCCACCTTGAACCCGGCGTCCGTAATGGGTATGTAGCATATACCCGGGGTGTGCCTCAGCTTTTCCGGCGCGGTGGAAAGGTACACACCCCTGCCCTGCAGCGCTATTATGTCCTTGATGTCCTCTGGGTTGCCCACGTAGAGCAGCTTTGGCGTAAAACCGTTGGCTTTGCAGGCTTCCTGGAAGTATATAGGGCGCTCGTCCTCCCCTATTTTAAGCGTGTCCAGGCTGTCCCTGTGGGTTATGAAGGTGTAGCTCTGAAGATCCGCAATAGTAAAGCTATCCTTGTTCTTTGGCTTGTAATACTCGCCAATGGCAAGGTACACGCTGCGCTCTGCAAGCACGGTTATCTTTATATCGTCTCCGAAATCCAGCTTAGGGACGCCGTCCCTTATCCTGTAAACTATGGATGAGATCATAGCGTCCGCTTCTCCGCTCTTCAGAGCCTTAAAGCACCCATACGTGGAAGAGTAGTTGATCTTAAGGACTATATTGGGGTTCTCTTCGTAGAACTTTTCCAGAAGTGTAACTTTGGAGTACGAGTTGAACATGTGGGCGCTCCAGCAGAGCGTTACAGACTTGGACTGTATGAACCTTGCCGCGTCTGCCAGCGCGCTGTTAGACTGCCCGCAGGCCCTGATAAAAGGCATTATCCTGTTGCCGTCTGCAGTAAGCTCCACGCTGGACTTCTTGGACTGCCTGCTGAAGATCTGTATGCCCAGCTCTTCTTCCGCGCTCTGGACCATCCTTGTGACCGCCGACTGCGCGCAGTACAAGATCTCCGCGCTCCTGGTAAACGACCGCGTCTTCTCCACCGCCAGTATAGCATCTATCCATTCAGACTTCATAACACAGCCCTCCTCCCTGCATTATAGCATAATTTCCGCACTCGGGGACGGTTCTCAGGTGCCAAATTAGTAAAACACAGGGAGCGGCTTGGGCTGCGGCTTAGGCTGCTGAGGTTTGGAGCGGGTGCCTGCGTCCCCTGGTCGCGAGAGCGTCTCCCAGGGATGCAGGCACCCGCTCCAAACAATTAACAACAAAACAGAGGCAGCCTAAGCCGCCTCTGCTGTTGTTTTGTGAAGTTGGCACCTGAGAACCGTCCCCAGGTGCGGAGCAACTACCTGCCGTCTACGTAGGTGCAGACCTTGCCCGGGTTGAGCAGGCCCTTCGGGTCGAATACGGACTTAATGCCGCGCATCAGATCCATAACGTCCTTGCCGACGGACTGTTCGAGGTGCTTCTTTCTGATGATACCGATACCGTGCTCGCCGGATACCAGAGCGCCGTATTCCTTGCCCTTCGCGAAAGCCTTGTCCAGGAAGAGGTCAGCTCTCTTACGGAACTCTGCGGGATCCATGTCGTTGGTCATGCAGTTGCAGTGGATGTTGCCGTCGCCAGCGTGGCCTGTAGCGATGAGCTTGAGGCCGATCTCGTCCTCGATGCTCCACAGGTATTCGCAGAAGTCAGCGATGTGGGATACAGGAACAACGATATCGCACTCATCCATCTGGTTGTAAGCAGCCTGCATACCTTCAAGAGCAGCCTTACGTACAGACCATGCATTTCTGAATGCTTCCGGAGTGTCGAATACGACTACATCCAGAGCGCCAGCCTCGAGCATGACTTCGGAAACGCCTTCCATGATCTCGTCCATGTCCTCTTCCTTGCGGCAGTCGAAGGTGGTCAGCAGGTAAGCGTTGATCGGTGTACCTTCAGCTTCGTGCGGATAGATGACCTTGCCCATGTACTTCTCGATGAGGCCGAGGAGCGTAGCATCCATGAACTCAAGAGCCTGGGGATCATAGCCGGAAAGCTTTACCTTGGATACTGTGCGGATGCAGCTGGGCATGTCTGCGAATACGCCCATCAGGGATACCTGATACTTGGGAGCCGGGATCAGCTTGAGGCCGAGCTCGGTGATGATGCCCAGGGTACCTTCGGAACCGATCATGAGGTTCAGGAGGGAGTAACCGGAGCTGTTCTTGGAGGTCTCTCCGCCAAGCTTTACGATGCGGCCGTCCGGAAGAACGACTGTCATTGTGCGTACATACTCTCTGGTGCAGCCATACTTAACGGCTCTCATACCACCGGCGTTGGTGGAAACGTTGCCGCCTACGGTAGCGTATACCTCGCCCGGATCGGGGGGATACATCATTCCGTTCTCTACTGCAGCATTTGCGAGGTCTACGAGCAGAACACCGCTCTGGATCCTTGCGATCATGTTGTCCTTATCGATGGAGAGGATCTTGTTCATCTTGCTGGTGTCAACAACGACGCCGCCGAAGAAAGGAACGCATCCGCCGGAAAGTCCGGTGCCAGCGCCTCTGGGGATGATTGGAAGATCGTTGTCGTAGCAGATCTTGCAGACAGCGGAAACTTCTTCGGTGGTGGTGCACAGGCATACAGCATCAGGTGTACCTGTTCCGTTGTAATCCATTTCGTCGTGGGTGAAGTCCTCGACGATGTCATCGCCTACCAGGCAGCGGCCCGGAACGGCAGCCTTGAGCTGTTCGATAACAGCTGCAGAGGGTTTCTTGAATTCCATGTCTTCTCCTTTGATTTACTTTCTCTTTTTAACTTCTTCGATGAGGAGCGGCAGTATCTGCTTTGCATCGCCTACGATACCAAGGTCTGCAACGCCGAAGATGGAAGCATCCTCATCCTTGTTGATAGCTACGATGTACTTGGAAGCCATAGCTCCGGAGATGTGCTGCATAGCGCCGGAGATTCCGCATGCTATGTAGAGCTTAGGAGCAACGATCTTACCGGACTGACCGATCTGGTGAGCCCTGGAGATCCAGCCTTCCTCTATTACAGGACGGGAAGCGCCTACCTGAGCGCCCAGAACTGCAGCCAGCTCTTCTACGAGCTTGAAGCCTTCTGCATCGCCCATTCCGCGGCCGCCTGCAACGATTATATCTGCGCCTTCGAGGTTTACTGCCTCGGTGATCTCCTTAGCAGCCTCGACGATCTTAGCCTTTACTACATCGCCAAGAGCAGGATCGAACTCTTCTACAGCAGCAGCTGCGCCAGCAGCCGGCTTATCGAAGCTTCCGCTTCTGATGGTAGCGACCTGTACCTTGCCGTGGTTCTTGAGCTTTTCGATAACTGTTCCGCCGAATGCCGGACGAGTGTAGAGAACAGCGCCGTCAACGACTTCAAGACCGGTAACGTCAGTTACGCAGCCTGTTGCGAGCCTGTCAGCAAGACGCGGAGCAAGGTCCTTGCCCAGCTGTGTGCCTGCAAAGAAGAAAGCATCAGCGTTCTTAGCCTTTGCAACTGCTTCCAGGGAAGCAACGATCTCGTCCGGGTTAGCTCCATCTGCCTTTACGCAGATAACGGGAGCGCCGTACTCAGCTGCCTTTGCTGCGAGTTCGGGATATCCTACAACTACAGCAGTGGCATCGCCAATGGTCTTAGCGGCTGTTATAGCCTCGAGGCTGCCCTGTACGAGGGCGCCTTCTTTTACTTCAATAAATACAAATGCTTGCATGACCGACCCTCCTACAGCACTTTATCCTGAATAAGGATCTCCATAGCCTTAGCTACGGTATCAGCGACTTCTTTTTCCTGGACCTTGAGTCCTGCCTGCCTCTTGGGCGGCTCGGTGTATCCGAGGCACTCTACGAAGCAAGGAGCCTCGCCAACGCCTGCGTCTGCAGCGCTGAAGGTAGGAATAACAGCCTTGCGGGCAGCCAGCTTAGCCTTGATGTTCGGGTATCTGGGATCGTAACCCGGCTTAGCTATAGTGTAAACTGCGGGCATTGCAGTCTCGAACTTGATGTAGCCGTCTTCGGTCTCCTGCTTAGCAACGAGCTTGTCTCCTGCAGGTGCAACTTCGATAACGCTGGAAACGAACGGGAGATCCAGTTCTTCTGCAAGGCGGGCACCTACCTGGCCGCTGATCTCGTCTGTGGACTCTTTTCCGCAGAGGATGAGATCGAACGGAGCACCGTTCTCAGCCTCGCACTTCTTAACGAGCTGAGCAAGGCGGCAAGCTACGGAAGCCTCGTCTCCGGTCTCGAAGGAAGGATCGGTAAAGAGGTATGCCTTGGATGCGCCTACAGCGATAAGGTTCTTAAGGGTGCTGTCGGTACCTGCGGGACCCATAGCAGCAACTGTTACCTTGCCGCCGTTAGCCTCTGTGTACCTTGCAGCGAGCTCCAGAGCATAGGTATCGAAAGCGTTAGCAACCTTATCTATGCTTCCGGTAGCGGGCTTGCCGGTAGCCGGATCCAGACGGACTTCTACGCCGTCATCCGGGACCTGCTTAACAAATACCAGAATTTCCATAATGGTCTTCTCCTAAATTATATAAACTGTACGTTATTGCCTTAGTGATTGCTGATAACAGAGCGGCCGATAACCATGCGCTGGATCTCGTTGGTGCCTTCGAAGATCTGGAAGATCTTAGCATCGCGGAGGAGCTTTTCTACCGGGTACTCTCTGCTGTAGCCGTAGCCGCCGAAGATCTGGATGGCGTCAACAGCATTCTGAACAGCGGAATCGCCTGTGAAGCACTTTGCCGCAGAAGCCTCGTTGGTGTAAGCAAGGCCTGCATCTGCAAGTCTGATAGCTGCAGCAACAAGAGCTCTGGAAGCCTCTGTTCTGATCTCCATGTCAGCGAGCTTGAACTGAACAGCCTGGTGCTTCCAGATCGGCTTGCCGAACTGTACTCTCTGCTGAGCGTATACAGCTGCCTCATCTACGCAGCGCTGGCAGAGGCCTACGCCTATGACTGCGCACCACATACGTGCAAGGTCAAGTGTCTTCATTGCGGTATAGAAACCTGTACCCTCTTCTCCAAGACGGTTCTCTACGGGGACCTTTACGTCCTCGAGGATGACGTCGGAGGTAATGGAGGTACGGATACCCATCTTGTTCTCGTGGTTACCTACGGACAGGCCCGGGGTTCCCTTGTAAACGAGGAAAGCGGACATTCCCTTGGTTCCGAACTGCTTGTTTGTCATTGCGGTAACAACGAAGAAATCAGCTACCTGAGCGTTGGTGATGAAGCACTTGCGTCCGTTGAGGATGTAGTAGTCTCCTTCTTTTACTGCTGTGGTCTTGCCGTTTCCTGCGTCGCAGCCTGCATCCGGCTCTGTGAGTGCGAATGCGCCCCAGCCGCCGTTGAGTATGATATCGCAGCACTTCTTCTTCTGTTCATCGTTGCCTGCGATAAGTACGGGCTTAAGAGCCAGTCCATTGCCGTTGATGGTAACTGCAACACCGGCGTCTGCCTTTGCTATCTCTTCTACGATAGCAGCCTGATCGATGTGAGACAGACCAAGTCCGCCGTACTCTTCGGGAACGTCCATCATAGTAAGCTGCATCTCGGTAGCCATGTCATAGATGGGCTTTGGCCACTCGCCCTTAATGTCGTATTCCTTGACCTGTTCTTTGATCTCGTTGTCACAGAACTCTTTTACGTCCTTGAGGAGTTCCTTTGTGTCGTCAGAAATGATATATCCCATTGTTTTCTCCTTATAAATGGTGCCTGGCGTCTCGTGACGCCCCTAAGCGATAAATATTTTTAGCGTAAGTATTTTCACAACAAACGCCGTCACTCAAGACCATAAGCCCTGTGTGACGGCGCTTTGATCACCCTAATTCATATAACAAATTGTGGTGAATAAGTTCGACATATTACTCGTCGATTCCGGGAGCCTCGATGCCCTTCTCCTGGATGTACTTCTTGGAGATCTTGTGACCGCCAACGATGATAGCAGCAAGGATGAAGATCGGCAGGTTGAGGTATCCGAGTGCCTGGTATCCAACGGATACGAGCTTAACGATACCGAATGCGGAGCAAGCTGCGCAAGCGAGCAGCAGGCAGCCGGTGAAGATCATGTCCTTAGCCATGCTCTGTTCCTTACCCTTGTTGTAGATCTGGGAGAAACGAGCAACGCCGCCGAATGCGAATCCAACGGAGGTGGAGAGTACAGCTACGAATACGGTGATGATGTAAACGTAGGTGAGCCACGGCATGTTCATCTTCTTGAGGATGTCGTAGATAGGAGTGGAAGAGGTCATGAGGTTCTCAACGTTAGCGATGTTGGAGAACAGCAGGAGGCCGAGAACGATCAGCATTGCAGCATTACCTACGATACCGATGATAGCAGCCTTTCTGGATTCGGATCTCTTCTTGAGGTCTCCGGCAACGGATGCGATGTTACCAACAACTGTAGCCTGGAATGCAGCGTAGATGACTGCCTTCCAGATTGCTCCGAGAACGTTTCCGTTTTTCGGGAGAACTGTGGGAGCTGCAGCCTGAGCTTCGGAGAAGCTGCCGGTCTTGGTAACGATAGCAAGGATTACGATGAGTGCGATAACTGCAAGTACAACGTACATCATGTAGGTGGAAGCCTTACGAACAAGGTTTGCGCCGTAAGCGCAGAGCAGCATTGCGCAGATAACGACTGCGATAACGCCGATCCAGTAGTTGAGACCGAATTCCTTGTTGAGCAGGTTGCCTACTGCGGAAAGGGATCCGCCGAGAGCAGTCATGCAGGTGATTATGAAGGAAATGTCATAGAGCCATTTTACCCAGTCATAACCAAGAAGTGTTGTGGACCATGCTTTGTAATCGTAGGTCTTGTAGATGCGCGAGAACTCCATGGAGCAGTAGAGCGCATAACCGAGGATGCACATAGCAAGGATGGAGCAGATGATACCTACGATACCATACTGTACGTAGTAGGTGTTTACCTGTACTCCGGATGCAACGCCAGGACCAAAGTGGGTTCCCATCCATACGCATGCGATACCCAGGGACACTCCTGTTGCGCCGTTTTTCTTATTGGCCATAAAATACCTCCTGAAAAGGGACCAATCGCCGACCGCCTAAGCCTATACTTTTACTACAATGATTGCGTCGATTCTTAAGGCAAAATAGCAAAAATCGGCAAGCAAAATTAGAATCTGTTCTATTTTAGCATTCATATATTATATTTGTAAACACCTTTGTACACTTTTTTGATGTTTTTGTTTTAACGATTATGAGTTTTTGGAATAGAACATAAAAGCTAAAACAGCGCGGCACTTCGGGGACGGTTCTTCGGTGCCAACT